>DATIYI010000273.1:0-4359 GCA_035517695.1 Streptosporangiaceae bacterium | reverse complement strand
CCTGTCGGCCACCCGGCGCGCGTCGGCGCCGCCCTTGCAATCCAGCACTACCAGCAGCGGCCTGCGACCGGACCCGGCAGCGAAACGCTGCCACCCCACCGCGACGAAGCCTGCCCACAACCGCAGCAGCAAGGTCGTCTTCCCGGTTCCCGTCGTGCCCAGCACGACCTGGTGGGACCGTAGCCGCTGTTAAGGGACACGCGCGATGGCCCGCACCGGATGCTGCACGGTGCGGATCACCGAACCCGCCACGACATCGCCGCCGCGGCTGATCAGCGGCACGGCGCCGGGCGCCGCGATCCGCGCCCGCGCGGTCCGCACCTGGTGACGCCACTGCCGCAGGTCGAAGGTGATCGGCGAGCTCGCTGTCAGCCCGCCGGTGCCCGTTGTCATCGAGAAGACCCGGTAGGACCAGGCGAAGCCGCCGATCAGCAGGCCGGCGGGGATCGCGACAGGAGCCGCGGTGGTGAGGGCGGCCCCGATCGAGCCGTGCGCCGCGAGTATCCACATTTGCCGCCAGGCCCTTAACGGCTCACGCCAGGTGTCACGCCACTGGCCGGTGCGAAGCACCTGCGCGGCGAGGAACACGCCCAGCATCGGCGCGCACCATGCCGCGGCGCGGTACAGCCGCCTCGGCGGCCAGCCAAGAAGCCACGCCAGTGCGTACGCGTAGGCCGCGACGATCGTCGCGGGCGCGGCGGCGAGACACACCGCGGTCACGGCCGCGACCTTGGCCGCCGCGCGAAGCGCCCGGCCAGCCGCCCGCAGGGCCATCCAGCGGAGGTAGGACCTGATCAACTCGGCGCCTTGTGCTGGCCCAGGGGGCCGGCCCCCTGCAACCCCTGAGACGGAACCTCCAGATAAGCGCCCGGCGGCAGATCCCTGACCTCGACCCGCGCGTCGAACGCCGGGCCAAGCGCGGCGCGTGCGCGCAGTACCGTGGACCGCGACGCGCTCGAGCAGAGATACAGCGCGCGTGCGTGCAGGGGTGGCGCAGCGGGCCGCATCCTTTCCGCGGCCGGGCAGCCGTAGTCACCGGTCCTGGTGAGTAACTCAAGCATGATCGAGGTCGTGCGGCTGACGGTCTTGGCCGTAAGCTCGGCCTCGATCGCCCAGCACTCGCCCGCGTAGGGCACGTCCGCGTTGTCGGGCCAGTGTACCTCGCCGTCGGGGATGTGCTCCGCGACCCCGACCCTGCCGATGCTGGCTCGCACCAGCCGTTCGCTGCGCCAGCGTGCGGCAGCCGTTCGGTAGGTGGCCGACGACTCGAGGGCGAGCCTGATCGCCGTGACCGCGCGGATGTGAGCGAGCCTGGACAGGGCGGGCGGGGCGAAGGTGTAGGGCAGGCCGGAGGCGGCGAGCCCCGCCTTGGTCAGCCACAGCCAGGCCTTTCCCGGGCCGAGCCGGGCGGAGTCGGCATAGCCGCGGGCCCGCCAGCCGGCGCCCACCGCGCGGGCGCGCTGCTCGGTGAGCGCGAGCAGCGCGGCGAGCTGGTCGAGCTGCAGGCCGTACATATCGGCGGCGAAGACGAGGCCGCGGATGTCGCGCCGGGTCAGCGTGCCCGCGCCGGCCGACCGGCGGCCCGCCTTGGGTGCACTCGTCGTCACTCGTCAACTACATCATGCACGCGGTCGGCATGTCCTAAATGTCCCGTGAACCGGGTCCCCGCGCGCCGACCGCGCTCCGGCTTCTTGAGCACCCCTACGTCGGCCAGCGCTCAGCGGCCACGGCAAAGGACTCCTGGACCGCCTCCTCGGCGAGGTCGATATCACCGAAGAGGCGGACCAGAGTGGCCACCGCCCGCCCCGAGGTTTCCCGGTAAGCCCGCTCTATCGCGTCAGCGCCCGCGCTCGGCACGATTTAATCCTCCGTGAGCTCCTCGAAAGGCCGGACCTCCACCGGCCGGCCACACGCCTCAGAGCCCTTCGCCGCCCATCCGAGCGCGGCGTCAAGGTCGGCGGCCTCGATGATCCAGACGCCGCCGAGCTGCTCCTTGGTCTCCGCGAACGGCCCGTCGGTGGTGACCACCTGGCCGCCCTGGGCGCGGACGACCGTGGCCGTGGCTGGCGGGTGGAGGCCGCCGGCGAACACCCATGCCCCGGCCGATTGGAGCTCGGCGTTGAAGGCGTCCACCGCCTTGTACGCCCGCTGCATCTCGGCCTCGGCAGGGACAGGCTCCCCTTCGACCATGAAGACCGCGAGCAGGTACTGCTTCATGTCGATTTCCTCTCATCTGGGGCCGGCCCTGGTAGCGGCCCCTCATGACTGTTCACGAACTGGGGCCGCCGGAATCGACACCCGCGCCGGAAGAAGCACCCGATGCAAGACCACCCCGATTATCTCCCGCGGCCCGGGCAGGGTGCCGGGATCGACCGGGACCATCGTGTCGAACAGGTGGATGAACACCAAGCGGGCGTTCGGGAGGCTGTCGCAGCCCGTGAGCATGCCGCCGGGCCGCAGCACCCGGCAGGTCTTGGCGAACAACTTGTCCTGCGGGCAGGGATTCCTCGACGAAGCTGGCCCATCCTGCGGACGAGCAGAGACGGCGGCGCAGCAGGTTCATGTTCATGGCTGCGACGCTGGACCGGATGAGTTTCTGCCGCGGCTGGCCCGGACTGGCGTCCCTGCCCTGCCGCGAAGCTGGCAGGTCTGACCTAAGGGGCGGCGCCGATCCGGCGATGGTGGCGCGCAAACCGCACGCGATCTGGCGGACAATCAAGTTATGGCGGTAGGTCGCAGCTTGGCGAAGCCGGTCAGGTATGCGGTTCTGCTCGCCGGCGGCCTGCCCGCGCTCGCGTTCCCCGCACCGAACCTGGAGCCGCTCGCATGGGTCGCCCTCGTGCCCGGCCTGCTGCTGATCCACAAGTCTGGGTCGGCGCGGGAAGCGGCGGTGCGTGGTGGCTGGTTCGGCGCCGGCTACCTGCTCGCCACCATCTGGTGGCTTGCGCCGAACATCGGCCCCGGCGTGCTGGGAGTCGCCGTCGTCCTCGGCGCGCTTTGGGACGGTGTCGGCCTGGCCACGTGGGGCCTGCTGCGCCCGCCTGTCACGATCCGCAAGGCTCTCGCCGCGCTCGTCGTCGTGCCGAGCGCCTGGCTGGTGACCGAGCTGATTCGTTCCTGGCAGGCACTCGGGGGCCCGTGGGCCCTTTTCGGCGCCACCCAGTGGCAGCACCCGACCGTGCTCGCGCTTGCCGCTCTCGGCGGGGTGTGGCTGGTCAGCGCCGCGCTGGTGGCCGCGAACACCGGCGTGCTGATCGCAATTGTCTCAGCCAGAACGGCTGTGCGGGTCGTCGGTTTGCTTGCCGCTGCGGCGTGCATCGCGGCAGGCCCGCTTGCTTACGCGCTGACGGCTCCTGCCGCCACGGTCCGGCACGTGACTATCGCGTTGGTGCAGCCCGGCGTCGTGCACAACCCGAAGACCCGGGTGGACGCGAGCCAGCGGATCACGACGTCGCTGGCGGCAAGCCGGCCGCCGGTCCGCGCCGACCTCATCGTCTGGGGCGAGAGCAGCGTCGCGTACAACCTCGAGAAGGACCGATCGCTGCTCAACCAGATCCGCGGCCTGTCGGCGCGGATGGGTGCGGAGATCCTGCTCAACCAGGATGCGCCGCGCGGCAGCGGGCACATCTCCAAGGTTGCGGTCCTGGTCAGCGCCGCGGGCATCCAGGGCAGTTACGAGAAGACCCGGCTGGTGCCCTTCGGCGAGTACATCCCGTTCCGGCGGTATCTCGGCTGGCTCACCAAGATTAGCAAGGCGGCAAGCTCGAACCGGATACCGGGTAATGGCGAGCATCTGCTCAGGGTGACCGGCAGGGTTGGGCGTCCGCTGCCCATCGGCATCCTGATCTGCTTCGAGTCCGCTTTTCCCGACATGTCCAGGGTGGCGGCGGACAAGGGCGCCCAGATGATCGTGTACCAGTCGGCGACATCCACATTCCAGAACAGCTGGGCACCCGCGCAGCACGCCTCGCTTGCCGCACTGCGCGCCGCGGAGACCGGCAGGCCTGTTGTGCAGGCGGCTCTCACCGGAGTGAGCGTCGCATTCGATGGCCGCGGCAGGGAGCTGGCCTGGTTCGGGACCGCACAGCACGGCGTGGCGGTGGTACGGCTCGCGCTGCCCTCGGGCGGGGCGAGGACGCTGTACGACCGACTCGGCGAGTACGTACCCTTCACCGCGGTGGGGGTGTCGGTCATCGCGGCTGCGTATGGCCTGATCTGTGTGCGCAGGTCACGGCGTCGCCCGGCGGGCCCGGTCGCACAGGACCAGCCAGCCGACGCCGTGACCCCCTGAGGCCCTGACCCCCTGAGGCCCTGACCCCCTGAGGCCCTGACCCCCTGAGGCCCTGACCCCCTGAGGCC
>DATIYI010000272.1:0-38579 GCA_035517695.1 Streptosporangiaceae bacterium | reverse complement strand
CGGGAGCGGCCGCACTCGGAGGGCTCGGTCATGTGCTCCTGCTTTCCTGCTGCCTTTCGGCTGCCGCCATTTGCTTCTTGGCCGTCCTGTTCCCGCCGCAGGTATCCGCTTCCCTCACGGTCCGCCTACCGGAGAGATATCCTCACCGAACTACGACGGGGTTTCCATGTTTCGCACTGCTGAGATGCGACCGGTGCCGGGCGCCTCCTTTACTCCGGGACCGTGGTGCTCTCGTGGCTGCCATCTGGACTTCAGCCACCACTGCCGCCTCCCAGCGGCGGGTCCTTTTCCCCGGTACTGCTTCCATCTTCCGGAGTTCTGGCTAACGGAGCTTGCAGAGGTTCACTCTCGTTCGCCCTTCCGGTCTTTCCCTTGCCTGTGACCAGCGGATGGAACGCCAGTCCTTGGGCTTTCTCCCGGGCTTCACACCCCGCCGTTACCAGCGACGCATGCCAGGAGCGGGAACGGGCGCTGAGCACTCGCCCGGAGTTAACCGCCGATCAATCGACCCTCCATTTCAGTTATCTCACTCAGGCAGTGCGACCTCATGTCGCACCCATATCCTCCTTGATCGCAGCCGGTCTTGGCAATCGGGTGTAACGGGCAGTCGTCTCTTACGGGAAGTATGGGATCTCCCAGAGAGGATCTCCCCTGGAGTGAGAGGCTCTGGCGAACGCGCGAGTGAATCGGGGGAAGCGTGCGCCGGGAAATGCTCACATTGGCTGATAGGGAGGAAATCTCCCGCTGCCTTGCTGCACATATGCAGCAAAAAGACATAGCGGCCGCGATCGGCCGGAACCCGTCGGTGGTGTCGCGGGAGATCGCCAGGCACGGCGGCGGCCGGGCCTACCGCGCGCACCGTGCCGATACCGGCGCGGGAAAGTCCCGGAGGCGCCCGAAATGCCGGAAGATCGATGCGGAGCCGCGGCTGAGGGAACGTGTGGCCCGCGATCTGCGCAGAGCCCGGTCGCCGCAGCAGATCTCGGGCAGGCTGTGCTATGAGCGCAACCGCGGGGAGACCGATATGTCCATCTCACATGAGGCGATTTACACCTGGCTGTACGCGTTGCCGAAGGGCGAGCTTGCGGCGATGGAGATCGCGCTGCGGACCGGCCGGACGCGTCGGCAGCCGCGCGGCCGGGCCCGCTCCAAGGGCGCCCGGATCGTCGGCATGGTGTCGATATCGCAACGCCCCGCAGAGACCGAAGGCCGCAACGTGCCTGGCCACTGGGAAGGTGATCTGGTCATCGGCCGGGCAGGCAAGACCGCGATGGGCACGCTCGTTGAGCGCAAGAGCCGCTACCTTGTCCCGGTCGCGCTGCCGGACGGCAGGGACGCCGGCGCCGTCCGCGAGGGCATCATCGAGTCCGTCCGGGACATGCCCGCGAACCTGCGCAAATCGATCACCTGGGACCAGGGCGCCGAGATGGCCCAGCACGCCGCGCTGACCCTGGCATCAGACATCCCGGTGTATTTTGCGCACGCGCACTCTCCGTGGGAGCGGGGAACCAACGAGAACACCAACGGGCTGCTGCGGGAGTACTTCCCGAAAGGCACCGATATCACCGGTGACATTCACTATCTTCAGGCCGTGGCGGACGAGATAAATGACCGGCCCCGTGCTATACTCGGATTCAGGACGCCAGCAGAAGTGTTCGCAGAGCTCCTCCTCGCTGATAATCCCGGGGATAACCTCAGCTCAATTGCTTCCACCGGTTGAGACCAGCCCACCTTCCGTGGCCGCGATGTCGTCCATGTCGAGATCTGGCAAGGCACTGCCGTGAGCTTCGCCGCCTGTTAGCACCTCTCGGATGCGAGCAGCCATCGCGTGCATTCCGGCAGGGTTGGCAAGAAAGTCATCGAGTACCTCCTTATCCAGCCGGTTGCCATTGCTTGGTGCACCATGATGTGCGGGGTGGACGGTCGCGATATTTTGGGTTTTGCGGGCGACCCCCGCCGGGTTGCGGAAGTCTGGATGCCGCTGGTCGACCGGGTGGATCGCCGGGCTTTGCAGAAGCTCAGACCCGAATCCGCGAGTAGATCTTGCGACACGCCGCGCCGGTGGTGTTGGAAGCTGTTCCCCATTGGGATGATGCTGCGTAAGCAACGTGGCACAGTTTGTTACCCAGATGGTGAGCATGGCAGCGAAACTGGATAAAACGCGCGGGCGAGTGCAGATCGGCGAGCCGGACCCGTCGCTGACTGGTAACGGCGGGGTGATTGCGGTCACCGAGCTGATCGGCAAGCTGAGCCTGATCGAGGCGCTGGATGCCGGGATCGGCCCGGTCAAGCAGCGGGCCCGGGGGTTCACCGGCGGGCAGGTGCTGGCCGGGATGGCCGCCGCGCAGCTGGCCGGGGAGGACTTCTTGTGCGGCCTGGACCGGCTGCGCGCCGATGCGGCCGGGCAGCAGCTGGCCCCGGTGCCAGGGCTGGCGTCCACCACTGCTGCCGGGGTGGCGCGCCGGTTCACCGGGAAGAACTGGCGCGGCGCCGAGGCGGGGCTGGCCGCTGCGACGACGCGGATGACCGAGCTGCTGGCGCCGGAGCGGGTCACCGCGCTGGGCGAGGCGCCGGTGACGGTCGATATCGACGCTACCGACGTGGAGGTGTACGGCCGCAAGAAGCGCGGGGTGGCGTACAACTATCAGGGGCAGCGGTGCGCCCGGCCGCACGTGGCGACCTGGGCCGAGACCGAGATCCCGCTGGCGGCGGACCTGCTGGAAGGTGCTGAGGATCCCCGGTCCTCGGTGGTGGCGCTGCTGGGCCGGGCGGTGGCGGCGCTGCCGGCCCGCATCCGTGGCCGCGCGGCGCAGGCGGGGCGGAAGATCGCGCTGCGCGCCGACGCCGGGTACTTCGCCGGGGAGCTGGCTCGCGCCGCGCACGGGCACGGCATGGTGTTCGCGATCGGCGCCAAGCGGGTCACCACGATGTGGAAGGCGCTGACCGGGATCGCCGGTGACACGTGGACGCCCGCCATCAGCATGGAAGGCGCCGAGGTGGCCGTCTCGCCGTACCGGCCCGGCGGCTGGCCGCCAGGCACCATGCTGTTGGTCCGCCGGGTGCGCCTGGACCCCGATCAGGTCTCCGCCGACCCCCGGTCGCGGCGGCGCCGCACCCTGCACCCAGACCAGCGGGCGCTGCCGATCCCGGAACTGGAAAAAGAACCGGAGATCTACGCCTACAGCTTCATCCTCACCAACCTCGACGTGTCCACCCCGTCCAAGGCCGCCGCCGCCGAGCACTGGTACCGGCACCGCACCTCGGTGGAGAACGTCTTCCGCGACTCCAAGCACGGCGCCGCGCTGCGGCACCTGCCGTCGGGCTACACCCAGGTCAACACCGCGTGGATGTGGGCGTCGCTGATCGCCGCCGCGATCGCCGCCTGGCTGCACCAGCTCACCGGCCTGACCGACGGCGAGGACCTGCTCGAAGGCCACGGCGTGCGGGGCGGCAAGGCGATGATCGCCACCCTGCGTAAGGTACTGATCGCCATCCCCGCCCGGCTGGTCCGCCACAGCGGCCAGCTCATCCTGCGCCTGGCACCTGGCGCCGTGCTGCCAGACATCCTGGCCGCGGTCCGCGCCCTGCCCGCACCCGGCTGACCCCGTCCGCACCCCGGTAACACCCGCTCACACCATCGGCCCCCGGGCACCCGCCGGCGCGAGCATGCCCACAACACGACCGCCCCCCGGCACCCGACCCCCAGCCCGGCCACGCAACCAGCGCATGCGCGGCCAACACCACCGCACCGGGGCACAACGCCTGCTAGCGGGCAACACAGGCTATACACCCATGCGCCGCAGCGGCCGGGACTGTCACAGCAGCGGTCACGGCTGCGGAAAACTCCCAGCCGCTCTACTCGCGGATTCGGGACTGAACGATGCCCAGGTCGCGAACGCGGACTGCTGCCTGGTGGTCAGCGCCTGCCGGTAGGCATGTGCCACCCGTGCGTGCGGGCGCCGCCAGCTTGGCTGCGGCGGAACCTCGCCGGCGAGTGAACCGGCGGGCCGATGCCCGTCGGCACCAGGATCCCTCTGGTCACTCTCGCTTTCGACGTCACTGTCATCCCCCTTTCTAGTTCCCGTAGGCGCGAGTTTCAGCATGCCAGCGTTCGCACGGTCGTTTTCATGATCTTTTGATCTACGCTGCCAACACTATCTACCCGCGGGTAGGTAGTGTTGGCAGCGTTGACCGTGTTGACCCACGAGCTCCCGTCCGGACAGGCGCTCCGCGCCCCGCGTCCAGGGCAGGCACGACGCGAGAGGCGGCCGCGCATGGACTTCGCATTCGACGCCAGGACCGAGGAGCTGCGGGAGCAGCTGCTCGCCTTCATGAACGAGCACATCTACCCGGCCGAGCCGGTGTTCGCCGAGCAGGTGGAAGCGGCGCCGTGCTCGTGGGCCCGCCCGCAGGTGATCGAGGAGCTTAAAACGGAAGCGCGCAAGCGCGGGTTGTGGAATCTCTTTCTGCCGCACCACCCGCAAGGCGGCGGCCTCACCAACCTGCAGTATGCGCCCCTCGCCGAGATAACCGGGCACAGCCCCGCGCTGGCGCCGGAGGCGTTGAACTGCGCGGCTCCTGACACGGGCAACATGGAACTGCTCGCCGCCTTCGGTACCGCGCAGCAGCAGGAGCGATGGCTCGAGCCGCTGCTCGACGGCCGGATAAGATCAGCCTTCTGCATGACAGAGCCTGACGTCGCGTCCTCGGACGCCAACAACATCGCCACCAGGGTCGAGCGTCACGGCGATACGTACGTGATCAACGGCACGAAGTGGTGGTCGACTGGGGCGATGAACCCGGGCTGCGAGATCCTCATCCTGATGGGGAAGACGGATCCGTCGGCGGAGCGGCACCGCCAGCAGTCGATGATCCTCATTCCGCGTGACACCCAGGGGGTGAACGTACGGCGCGGTACGACCGTGTTCGGTTACCCGGATGGCCCGCATGGCGGCCACGCGGAGATTGAGTTTCGCGACGTCCGGGTGCCAGCAGCCAACCTGCTGGGCGGGGAGGGCGATGGGTTCGCGATCGCTCAGGCGAGGCTCGGGCCTGGCCGCGTCCATCACTGCATGCGGATGGTCGGCATGGCGGAAAGGGCACTTGAACTGATGTGCCGGCGGGCGACCCACCGGATCGCGTTCGGCAAGCCGATCGCTGAGCAGGGTGTCGTACAAGACTGGATAGCCGAGTCCCGGGTGCGGATCGAGGCCGCCAGGCTGCTGGTGCTGAAGACCGCGTGGCTGATGGACACGGTGGGCAACAAGGGCGCGCACACCGAGATCCAGGCAATCAAGATCGCGACTCCGCGGATGGCGCAGTGGGTGATCGACCGGGCCATCCAGGCGCATGGGGCAGCAGGCATCACGCAAGACTTCCCGCTCGCGCAGCTATGGTCGGGAGCTCGGACGCTCCGGTTCGCGGACGGGCCCGACGAGGTGCACAAGCGCTCGCTTGCGCACCGCGAGCTGCGGCGGTACCGGGCGACCGGGCAGTAGCCGCCACAGGAGCAGGAACCAGGGCAGCACGTGCGGAGTGGTACGAACGACCGGAACGCTCAGATAATGGCGGAGCGCCTCGGCGACGGGGCTTCGGCGAACACACCACCGCGGCAAGCACCCAGCACCGCGGAAACACCCAGCAATGCGGAAGCACACAGCACGAAGGAGAACGAAGATGACAGAGCCAGCACAGCGGGTTGCCATTGTCACCGGCGCGGCGCGCGGCATCGGCGCCGCCACCGCCCGCAGGCTCGCCGCGGACGGCATGGCGGTCGCCGTGCTCGACCTGGAGGAGTCCGCGTCCAAAGGCACCGCGGATGCCATCACCGCGGCCGGCGGCCGTGCCATTGCCGTCGGCGGGGACGTGAGCCAGGCGGGGCAGGTCACCGACGCCATCGACCGGGTCGCGGCCGAGCTTGGCGCTCCCACGGTGCTGGTGAACAACGCCGGCGTGATCCGCGACAACATGTTGTTCAAGATGACAGAGGACGACTGGGACCTGGTCCTCGGCGTACATCTGCGCGGGGCGTTCCTGATGACCCGTGCCGTGCAGAAGCACATGGTCGCAGAGCGTTTCGGGCGCGTCATCAACCTGTCGAGCAGTTCGGCTCTCGGCAACCGCGGCCAGGCCAACTACTCCGCGGCGAAGGCGGGCATGCAGGGCTTCACCAAGACCCTCGCCCTCGAGCTTGGCCAGTTCAACGTGACGGCTAACGCGGTGGCGCCAGGCTTCATCGTCACCGACATGACCAAGGCCACGGCGGACAGGATCAGCATGGATTTCGCCGAGTTTCAAAAGGCCGCGGCATCTCAGATCCCGGTCAGGCGGGTTGGCCAGCCAGAAGACATCGCACACGTAATCTCGTTCCTGGCAAGCGAGGGCGCTGGTTTCGTGTCTGGCCAGGTCATCTATGTCGCCGGTGGGCCGCTTTGCTAGAACTTCCACCGGGTACGCAGCACTATCCCTCCGGTTCCATCAGTCACGCTGGCCACGCAGGCCACGCAGGCCACGCAGGCCACGCAGGCCACGCAGGCCACGCAGGCCACGCAGGCCACGCAGGCCACGCAGGCCACGCAGGCCACGCAGGCCACGCAGGCCACGCAGGCCATTGTGGTCGCCTCAGTTCCTTCGGCCGCTCCGGTGACATCAGTCGCGGCTACATCGGTCCTCGCGTTCACATCAGTAACTCTGGCCCCTTCGGTCATTCCTGTCCTATTACCCTTCTCCGCCTCTACTGGCACTTCCGCCACTTTTGCCACTATGGCAACGTTGGCCACTTTGGACCCTCCGATTACGCCTGGTCGGTCAGGTGCTAGCGGCGCAGTTGCCCGCCGCGGGAGTCGTCGTCACGGGCGCGGGCAGCGGCATCGGCGCTGCCCTGGCCCGGCGATTCGCGGCCGAGGGGGCTCGCGTGGTGATCAATGACATCGACGCTGCCGCGGCGACCGCCGTTGCGGCGCAGACGGGAGGCTTCGCGGTCCCCGGGGACGCCGCGAGCGAGCACGGCGTTGCCGAACTCGTGTCACGTGCGCGCGCTGAGCTAGGTGAGATCGACCTGTACTGCGCGAATGCCGGGGTGGCCTACGGCGGCGGCGAAGACGCCTCTGAGCTGGACTGGGAGCGGTCCTGGCAGGTCAACGTCATGGCACACGTCCGCGCCGCGAGGCTGCTCGTCGGGCCGTGGCTGGACCGGGGCAGCGGTCACCTTATCGCTACCGTTTCCGCTGCCGGGCTGCTCACAATGCTCGGCGCGGCCCCGTACTCGGTGACCAAACACGGCGCGCTCGCGTTCGCGGAATGGATGTCCGCTACCTACCGCCACCGTGGCATTACCGTCCAGGCCCTGTGCCCCCAGGGCGTGCGGACGCCGATGCTGGAAGCGACGGGCGATGTGGGAAAACTGATTCTCGGCGCGTCCGCCATCGAGCCAGACCAGGTGGCGAATACGGTCGTGGAGGCGCTCTCGGACGACCGGTTCCTGATCCTCCCGCACCCCGAGGTGGCCCAGATGTATGGAGGCCGCGCCGCGGAGACCGATCGGTGGCTTCGGGGGATCAACAAGATCCAGCGGCGCACTGACACGATCACCTGATCGCACCGGTCACCTGACGGCTGTCGGACCGCACCCGGCCACCGTCTGATCGTGACGGGGTGCCAGGCGACGGGGGGGCGACGGGGACGCCATCTGGCCGGCGATGCTGGGCAGTATCGACGCTGGGCAGTATCGGGGCGTCCCCGCCCCGGGTGGCAAGCCTGAACATGTTATTACATATTGTGATTTTAAGTAACAATAAGTACCCGATCCTTGCCGGTCGAAACGTAGCGGCCGTCGGCGCTGCGTGTTCGCCGTTTTCTGGTTGTCCGCGATGATTTTCCCGCCATGCCCGAAACATGAATGAAACGCGTCTCGGCCTGCCGCGCAGCACGTTCCCTTCCGCGTAACAGACGGGAAACGTGTCCGAAACTCGCTCATGGGAAACATGTACCAAAGTGATCGGCGGGGAGCGGCCCTCGGGGAGTTGGGCCCTCCGTAGCGAGCTGGAGGCGTGGAGCAGTGGTTCCTTATCCTAGTTGGCTGAATGCCGGGGACAACTCCTGGCAGCTTACGGCCGCGACGCTGGTCGGCCTGATGAGCATTCCAGCCCTGGCCGTCCTCTACGGCGGGCTGGTGCAGCGCAAGTGGGCCGTCAACACGATCCTGATGACGTTCAGCGCGTTCTGCACGGTGCTCATCGTCTGGGTCCTGTGGGTCTTCAAGATGGGGTTCGGCGAACCGTGGATCCATACGTTCGTCGGCCGGCCGGGTACCGTGGTCGGACAAGGTGGTGAACAGAACCAGGCGCACATCCCGCTCGTCAGCGGCACAGGGGGGATGCCGCATTTCCGGTTCCCGCAGTCATCCCTGGTCTACTTCCAGTTCGTTTTCGCCGCGATCACGCCCATCCTGTTCCTCGGCAGCGTGATCGGCAGGATCAAGTTCAAGGTCTGGCTGATCTTCGTGCCGCTCTGGTCGACATTCGCCTATTCGGTGAATGCGTTCCTGCTCTGGGGCGGCGGCTTCTGGGCGCAGAAGGGCGCCCTGGACTTCAGCGGTGGCTACGTAATCCACCTGGCTGCCGGCGTGTCCGGCTTCGTCGCCGCGGCGGTGATCGGACCGAGGCTGGCCCGCGATCGTGCCCACGGCGTGCCGAACAACCTGCCGCTCGTCGCGGTCGGGGCGGGCATCCTCTGGCTCGGCTGGAACGGCTTCAACGGCGGTGACCCCTACTTCGCGGGGGCGGACGCCGGCGCTGCGGTTCTCAACACCAACCTCGCGACGGCCGTGGCGATGATGGTCTGGATCGTCATGGACATGTCGTTCGGCAAGGAGCGCAAGCCAACGTTCCTCGGCGGGCTCAACGGCATGATCGTCGGCTTGGTCGGAATCACCCCGGCCGCCGGTTACGTGAACGGCGTCGGTGCGATCATGATCGGCCTGATCGACTGTGTCATCGTCTGGGTGGCCTGGAACTTCCTGAGCCGGGTGCGGCCGTTCAGCAAGGTCGACGACGCGCTCGGAGTCGTCTACACCCACGGTGTCGCCGGCTTGTTCGGCGGCCTGCTGATCGGCCTGTTCGCCGACCCCAAGATGATCGTTTACCTGGGGCTGGGGAAGAGCCCTGGATTCACCACTGCGGGTCTCTTCTACGGGCACCCGCATCAGTTGCTGGTCCAGGCCGGGGCCGCGATCACCGTCATCATCTGGGATGCCCTCGTCACGTTCCTCATCCTCAAGGGAATCGGCCTGTTCACCAGCCTGCGCATGTCCGATGAGCTGCTAGAGGTCGGAGACGTGGCGGTGCACGGCGAAGAGGCCTACCCCGTGGAGGAGGGGCTTACCCGCGTCGACGCAAGCGGGCTAGTTGGTGTGTCGGCCGGATCGGCGCCGCCAGACCGGCCAGCGCCACCGCCAAAGGCGGTGATCACAAGAGACGACAAGTAGCTAAGCCCTGGGAGCCGATGCCCGGGCCGGTGACCACCGGCCCGGGCATCGGTGTTGCCTCGTAATCGTGGCGTCATGATCACGCGCGGCCGGTAACACGGGGGTGGCGCAAGATTCGAAGACACACGATGGGCCATGGCGTGTCGTACCTGGCTCATGATGGCCATCAAGGATCGCATATCTGTCGTGGATGACGTGGCTGAGTGGAGGTCCTGCAAGATGCTGACCTGCGGAAACACGGATTCAGGCGCGTGCCGTGGGTGACATGGATGACTGTAAGGCGTGGCTGCCGTGCGCAACGACTCCCAGTTTGACTCCCACGATTCATGATCGATCGTCCTCCCCGGCGATCTCAGCCAGGGCATCATCCCAGGGGAGTGCGGGGTTCGTCGTCCAGGCGATAGGAACGCCGGGAGGTCATGACGGCGATCTTTATCAGGTCATAGATCGAAAGTTTGGGATGTTGAACGCAGAGAAAATCCCAGTGCAGGGAAAGACAGGGATGACTGTGGACGGAAGATCTTGGTACGAATCAGGTGAGCTGCCGCTCCGGTTAGGGACTAGATAAGATGAATCCTCACGTCTGCGCAGCTAAGAAGGGTGAGGGTGACCGTCTACCGCCTCGGCGGCAGTGTGTGCATTTGCGCCGCCGGCGGGCGGGTCGCCGTGCGTTCGCAGCACGCTGCGGGCGGCTTTAAGCGTCAACACTCGGCCGATGCGGGAGTGACACCGGGCCCGGACCGCCCGGACCGGGCCTGCCGGGTCACCTATGCCCCAGACGGCGGCCGTGACCGAGCACCGCACGAGCTACGCAACCGCCTCGCACGACACATTGTCGGCGGATGTTCAGTGACCGCGGCGGGCTTTCTCCAGCGACGATCCGGGCCATCAGCTCGGCCCCCGCCGGGCTGCTAGACCCGGCCGCCCCCATCTGGCGCCGGGTAAGGCGGTAATGGCGGAGAAGGAGGCCCAGGTGTCCCCGGCGGCGCGAGGCGCTGGTTCTAGATACGGTGGTGCAGCACGGCCATGTTTTGCCGCTGCCGCTGCCACGGGTGATGGGGACGCCCCGGCGTAGGCCTTGAGCCTTTTGGCGTCGGTGAAGCGGGATCGGTCGTCGCCGATCTGGGCGAGTACCCGGGCGCCGGTGAGCGGGCCGAGCCCTGCCGTCCCACGGCCTGCTCGACGAGCGGGAGCTTTCGCATCTGCGGTGCGCGGAAGACGTCACCCAGTCGGGCGGCTTCGGTATCGATGCCGCGGCTGCGCCCGGCCTGGCGGAGTAGGGCTCGCAGCTGGGTCACGGTGAGAGTGCCGGCGGCGCTGGTGTGGGGGGGCAGCGAGATGACGCGGGCTTCGGGGCGCGTGATGCCGCCGCGGGAATCGCCGAAGGCGGCGAGGAAGCCCGGGAAGTACTCGCGCAGGTGCGAGCGGAGCATGTTGTGAGCGCAGGTGCGCGCCCATACGCGTCTTGCTGTCAGCGGCGGGGCACGGATCTCCAGCAGCAACGGATTCATTCCCAGGTCTCGGGTGCGGGTGCCCGGCGCTGACAGCCACCACGTCTGCCGGATCCTGCCGATCTCTGCCTAGGCATCACCTCCAAGCTCCGGGAAGGCGTGGATCCGGCAACCAGGTCCCGCGATCTCAAAGAAGGACTCATCATCCGGTAGGGGTCTAGCGGTGACCTGCTCACGTGCCCATTAGGGTTCCGCCGCCGACCACACCGAGCACCGTGTCAGCGCCCAGCTCGGCGAGTACATCGGCTACTGCTTCCGCGAAAAGCACCCCTGCCCCCGCCCGGAGCGTCATCGACGGAGTTTCTCCACGAGATTTCGTCGCGACTTGATTACTCTGGGTGAGCGAATCTGGGGATGGTGAGACGGTGCTCTTTCCGACGGTCCAGTTCGCCGCGTTTTTCGCCGTTGTTTTCGCGGTGTCGTGGCGCCTCATGCCGAATCAGCGGGCCTGGCGCCGGTTCATTCTCGCCGCCTCGTATTTCTTCTATGGCTGCGCGGACTGGCGGTTCGTGCTCCTGCTGA
Source organism: Streptosporangiaceae bacterium (assembly GCA_035517695.1). GTDB lineage: Bacteria > Actinomycetota > Actinomycetes > Streptosporangiales > Streptosporangiaceae > DATFVJ01. The sequence goes on along the minus strand of DATIYI010000272.1, from coordinate 27,062 downwards.
TCGCGTCGACTGCGGTCAACCAGGTTGCCGCCACGGTCGCCGCGCGTGCGAAGACGGTCGTGGCACGTCAGGCAGGGCTCGCCGCCGCGATCGTCTTCGACCTCAGTGTCCTGGCCGTGTTCAAGTATTTCGACTTCTTTATCGGTTCGGTCAACCAGATGCTCGGCGTTTTCGGGCTCGGTGCGCCGTTGCAATTGTTGAATATCGCGCTCCCGGTGGGTGTCTCCTTTTACACCTTCCAGGCAATTTCGTACGTGACCGACGTCTACCGTGGCCGCTGCCCGCTGGCGCGGCCGATGGATTACGCCATTTACGCGTCATTCTTCCCGCATCTGGTCGCCGGACCGATCGTCCGTCCGGGCGAGTTCATCCCACAGCTGGGCCGACCGCGCGATCCGGCCAGGATTCCGGCATCGCGCGCGCTCTCGCTCATCGCCTGCGGCTTGTTCAAGAAGGTCGTCCTCGCAGATCTGCTCGCGACCCGGATCGTCGACCCGGTCTTCGGCGCCCCGGCGGCCCACTGCGGCGTCGAGGCGGCGGCTGCCATTTATGGCTACGCGGTTCAGATCTACTGCGATTTCTCCGGCTATACCGATATGGCAATCGGGCTGGCGCTGCTGCTTGGATTCCGCTTCCCGATCAACTTCGACCGGCCGTACGCGGCCACCGGCCTGCAAGATTTCTGGCGCCGCTGGCACATGACGCTTTCCAGGTGGCTGCGGGATTACCTCTACATCCCGCTCGGCGGTAGCAGGCGCGGCCTCCGTCGCACCTACCTCAATCTCATGCTGACGATGCTGCTTGGTGGCTTGTGGCACGGTGCCGCCTGGACGTTCGTGCTATGGGGCGGCATCCACGGCGGCGGCTTGGCCGTCCAGCGCTGGTGGTCTGACCGCCCGTCAGCTTGGCGGCCTGGAAAACGGTCTGAAGAGCGGCCTGGAGGGCGGAATCCGGGGGAGCGGCCGGGTTCCGCGCTTCGCCGTGCGGCATGCTGGCTGCTCACCTTCCACATCGTCTGCCTCGCGTGGGTCTTCTTCCGTGCACCCGATCTCGGCACGGCGTTCACGTTGCTCGGCAGGCTGGCCGTCCCCGGACCCGCGCCGCTCGTCACGCCCACCGTGATCATCATGATCATCGGTGGTCTGGCCACCCAGTTGCCGCTACCAGGCATGTGGCGGCAGCTCAGGGACAGGTTCGTGTTGCTTCCCGCAGCCGCTCAGGGCGTAACGCTTGGCATATTCCTCGTGGTAATCAGCGCGATTGCCGACCAGCAGGGCGTGGCCCCGTTCATCTATTTCAGGTTCTAGCGGGCAAGGACGGTTCCGAAATGGCAGACACCGAGATCACCGCCAGCGGTACGCCAAACGGGGCGCCGCGGGACGCGACGAGGGGGACGGCAAACGGGGCGCCGCGGGACGCGACGAGGGGGACGGCAAACGGGGCGCCGCGGGACGCGACGAGGGGGACGGCAAACGGGGCGCCGCGGGACGCGAGGACGGGGACGGCAAACGGGGCGCCGCGGGACGCGAGGACGGGGACGGCAAACGGGGCGCCGCGGGACGCGACGACGGGGACGGCAAACGGGGCGCCTCATCACACGGCCACCCGGTCGTCGCGCACGAAGCCGTACGGCGCGTCGCGGCCGCCCGCGGCCGGTACCAGCACGGCACGGCAGGTCCGCACCGTCATCCTGGTAGCCCTGCTCACCGCAGTGCTACTGGACTCGGCTGGTTTCGTCGGTTCCGGGCAGGGCATGCCGCCCGGCCTCAGCCGCACGCTCATCCTGGCCGTGGGCCTGCCGGTGGATGCTGCTGCGCGCATCCTGCACCTCGGTGACCCTAAACGCTGGCTCGACGCCGCCCTCGGTCATCCGGACGTCACGGCCGGAGGCGCGGGCATGGAGAGCGGACCCCCCCTGCCGACGCGGGACCTGGGCGCCATAGCGGGCGTCGTCAGTCGAAATGGCGAGCTCCGGTGGGGCGGGGAACGTGTCACGGGCGGTTCGCGTGCCAGCGCCGCGGCCCATCTACGCCGCCCACACCTGCGGCTACGCCGCCCGACAAGGAGTGACCCGCTGCGCGTCCTCGTCACGGGTGACTCCCTGTCCGACTACATCGGGCAGCAGCTTGCCGCGATCACGGCCGGGTCCGGCCTGGTCGATGTGACGACGACCGCGAGGGATGGCACCGGGCTGACCAACCCCGGCTTGTTCAACTGGGAGATCGGCGCGCGTCAGGAGGTCACGGGCCAACGCTACGACGCGGTGGTCATGGTGGTCGGCGCCAACGACGGCTGGCCGATGCGAGCCAACGGCCGGGCGATTAAGGCCGTCGCGTCCAGCGCCTGGGCGAGTGAGTACGCACGGCGGATCGTCACGGTGGAGCATGCCTTTACGGCGGGTGGCCGTGGGCGCCAGGTGCTATGGGTCGGGCCGCCGGTCGCCCGCAGCGCGACCTGGGCACGGATCTTCGCCCGGTTGAATAGCGCCGCCAGGTTCGCTGCACCGCTCGAGCCAGGCGGGCAGTATGTGGACATCGCGGGCCCGACGAGCGCCCACGGGCGTTACGCCGACTACCTGAGCAGCCCGGGCGGACGGCCGGTGCTCGCCCGCCAGCCGGACGGCGTCCATTTCAGCTATGAAGGTTCGGTCTTCCCCGCCAGGGTCATCCTCCGCGCACTCGAGGCAGACTTCGGCAGGCTCACCTAGGATCACCGCGCGTAGCAACCGAGATCTACGAGACATGCCCTAACAATCCACCCGGCCGCCGGGGGTCGTCCCCCCCCGGCGGCCGGCACCGCCGATGACATCCCGATGTTTTCAGCACACCATCCGACCCCAGACAATGGCCCCATGACCACTCCGCTCCCGACCGTGCGGATCCTGCCCACCAGCGACGGCGTGCCGATCGAGGCTGTCTACCTGCCCCCAAGGACCGATGACCAAGAAATCGATGACCAAGAAATCGATGACCAAGAACGAGCGGGCCTCGCTTTCGTGGTTGCTCATGGCTTCACAGGGTCCTGGCAGCGGCCTTCGCTTTGGCGGATCGCCAACCGGCTCACGAGGTATGGCGGCGTCGTATGCTTCGATTTCCGCGGCCATGGGCGTTCAGGTGGCAAATCCACCATGGGTGACCGCGAGACCCGTGACGTGGCAGTTGCGGTCGCCTGGGCACGCGAACTCGGTTACAAACGCATCGCGGCGGTCGGCTTCTCGATGGGGGCTTCGATCGTGCTCCGCTACGCCGGTCTGACCGAGGATACGGGCGGACTGGCTGCTGTCGTTTCTGTCAGCGGCCCAGGCCGTTGGTACTATCGGGGCACGAAGCCGATGCGCAAGGTGCACTGGGCGGTGGAGTATCGGCTGGGCCGCCTGGTGACGAGGACCTTGCTGCAAACCCGGGTGAACCCGGTCCGCTGGGATCCAATTCCGGTGCCGCCGGCTGATGCGGCCGCGCTGATCGCGCCGACACCCCTGCTCGTCGTGCACGGTGACAGGGATCCGTATTTCCCGGTGGACCACGCGCACCAGATCTACGACGCGGCCGGTAAGCCGAAGGAACTGTGGATCTTGCAAGGTTACGGACATGCTGAGTCGGCGAGTTCGAACGGGCTGATCGACCGCATCGGTCGCTGGGTAAGCAACGTTACCGACCCGCTGTCACCCCAGGCCGCCCGCGGTTTTGTTCATGATTCCGATACGTGAATCCGCGATTCTCGTCCAGCAGTGAGCGGCCGGTACAGTCTGCCGGGGGGATGCCGGGAGGTCGTCCCCCCAGGACAACACAGTCTTAACGGCTGCCGCGTGGCGCCTGTGCTGTCTGGGGACGGCCCTTCTCGCCACAGCGGTCGGAGCTGTACCGTCAGAGGTTGAGGAGCAGACTTTGAAACGGCGGACTCTCCAGGTGCGACTCGCAGGAGCATGACCGTCCCGGTGCCGTGGCGGGCCCGTATGGCCCGGGCCTGGCCCGTGGCCAAGTACGTCCTCGGACTGGCGCTGGCGGCGCTCGTCTTCGACCAGATAAGCGACCAGAAGGGCGAGCTTGCCGGGGCGACGCGTGCCCTCAGCCACCTGCATTGGGGGTGGGTCCTGCTGGGAATGGTGGCGGAGGTCGGATCGTTCCTGGCCTTCGCCATCTTGCAGCGAAGGCTCTTGCGAGCGGGCCGGGTGGACGTGGCCATTGGCCCGATGACGGCCATAACGGTCGCCGCCACCGCCATCAACAACTCGCTTCCGGCCGGACCAGTCATCGCCACCCTCTTCTCCTTCCGTCAATTCCGGCGCCGGGGAGCCGACGAAGCCGTTGCCGGTTGGTCTGTGGTGGCGACTGTCGTGGTGGAGTCGGTCACGCTAGCCGTGCTGGCCGCCATGGGAGCCTCGGTGGCTGGGGCCGAGGGGGTGAGCCTGGATGTAGTGGGCGTCATCGTGCCCGTGCTCCTGGTTACCCTGGCCCTGGGGGCGGTGTTCTTCCAAGAACCGGCATTGGTATGGACCGTCTCCGCCACGGTGCGTCTTTGCCGGCGGCTGACCCGATGGCCACGAGGCGAGCTGGCTGCCCACATCGACCGGATCATCCTGCGTCTGACGGTGGTTCGCCTGCGGCCCGGCCAGGTGCTCGACGTCCTGTGGTGGGGATGGGCCAACTGGATGTTCGATTGCAGCTGCCTGGTCATGTCTTTCTTGGCAGTAGGAGCGGGGGTGCCGTGGAAGGGTCTGCTGCTTGCCTACGGCGCAGGCCAGCTCGCCGCCAATCTGCCCATCACCCCTGGTGGCCTGGGCGTGGTGGAGGGCAGCCTTACGATCGCAATCGTCGCCTACGGCGGAGCCGAACCGTCGACCGTGCTGGCGGTGCTGCTGTACCGGATCCTCAGCTTCTGGTTGCCCCTGCCCTTCGGCTGGGGGACGTGGGTGTGGCTGGCGTGGACCGGTCGACGGCGCGCGCGGTCGATGCCCGTCGTGCCCGACGGTGCCGACATCCCCGCTACCGGCACCCACGGCGACCCGGCAGGCGAAGGACTCCCCGACGGCGCCCCGGCAGGCGAAGGTCTCCCTGGTGGCGACGGCGATGTCCCCAGGGCGGTCGGCGGATGACGGCTTCCACCTTTGGCTTGGTCCCCCCGCCTAATACGGCTGGGACGCGGAGCGCGAGCCGGCACCGGCGGGCGCTACCGCGGCCGGTGGCCCTCATCGCGTCGATCGCGGTCGCTGTCGTCGGGCTGGGGGCATGTGGCGCCGGGCGCGACGCCCTGGGAACGGATGCGGCTCCCTGTTTTGCGGCCTTGCCCGTGGCCAAGCAGGCGGTAAAAGGACGCGGGTCGCTCGCCGGGGTCCGGCTGGCCAATGTCTCGCACTTCACCGCCCGCCGCGACCGGGCCATGCATGAACTGCTCGACCTATTGCCGGCGCCGCCCGCCCACGACGTCTGCCTGGTCGCCTACGCCGGAAGCTTCACACCCGGCCAGGTCGAACTGCCCCTCGGGCCACCTCCGTCCGGAGGCGTGGGCCGGTACGCCATCGTGGTGGTGACGAGCACGAATCATCAGCTGCTGGCTACCTTCGTGGTCCGACACGAGCCACTGAATTTCGCTCGCGTGCACGTGGGCTTGTGATCCGGGCGACGGGCAAGCGCGGCGGAGAGCATCGAAGCCGGCCACCCCGGCGGCGCCAGATGACCTTTCCAGGCGAACTCATCGTTGTCCCGCACCGATCAGTTTCTGGCATCCCAGTCGTCTATTCTCCGGATGGCTTCTGTTGCCTCGCGCATAATAACTTTCGCTGTCCGGGGGCCGATCGACCGCGGCGACCTACCCGGCCTGTCCGAACGTGCGTGCGAGCTGTTCGCCGCCAATCGCGGTTGCATCGGGGCCTGTGACGTCGCGGGCCTGAACCCGGATGCGGTGGCCGTCGAGGCGCTCGCTCGACTGCAGCTCGCCGCGCGCCGGTACGGGTGCCAGGTGCGAACGCGCAACGCGTCCGACGAGCTGCTCGCGCTCGTCGCGTTCATGGGCCTGGGCGACGTCCTGCCCGAATGAGCCTTCTAGGGCATGTCCTACGCGTCGAGCCGAGGCGCCAGCCCGAACAGCGGAAACAGCGTCTCGGTTCCGAGGAAGAAGGTGCACTCAGCGATTCTTCCTGCCCGCAGCCCGAGCACCTGCAACGCCCACGGCTCATAGCCGCCGGCATCGCTCGGCTTGTACTGGCCAAAGGCCGGAGAGCCGTTCGCTGCCACCGTCGGGATCACGCGCGAACCGCGACACCCGATGCCCGGACCCACCCACCATCTGAAGATGTCGTCACGGCCGCACAGCCACAAGTCGTACGGCGGCATCGACTGGGCCGCGTCCTCGTGAATAAGCGCCTTCAGCGCCTCCATGTCGTAGGCCTCGAACGCGTGCACATAACGCGCGAGCAGCTCGCGGTCGGCCTCAGTCAACGTCGGCTCGGTGCTCGATGCCGTGACCTGGAGCGCCCCAAGCGTCGTCCGGGCCCGTTGCAAGGCGCCGTTGACCGAGGCGACAGTCGTCCCGAGCAGCTCGGCGACCTCACTCGCCTTCCACTGCAGCACCTCGCAGAGGATCAGCACCGCTCGCTGGCGCGGCGGGAGATGCTGGAGGGCCGCCACGAACGCGAGCCGCACCGAGTCGCGCACAACGGCCACCTCGGCTGGATCGGTCCGGGCGGCCACGACGAGGCCGTCAGGGACGGGCTCGAGCCAGGTCGTCCCGGGCAACTCGTTGAGGTTCGCTGCGACGGGCTCGCGCGCCGGACCGAGGTCCATCGGACGGGCGCGCCGCTCGGTGCGCCTCAACATGTCCAGACAGACGTTGGTGGCGATCCGGTACATCCACGAACGAAGCGACGCACGGCCTTCGAAGCCGTCGAAAGCCCGCCAGGCGCGAATGAACGTCTCCTGCACCGCGTCCTCCGCCTCGAACGGCGACGCCAGCATCCGGTAACAGTAGCCGCGAAGCTCGACGCGGTGCTCCTCGAGTCGGTACTCGAGCTCCTCATGCGTGGCCCTCGGTGCGCCCATGCGGTCATGCTAACGGCTGTTCGGTGCCTGGCCGACGTTACCTACCACCCACATGAACCAGCCCGGTCTGGTAGGCAAGCACGACCACCTGTCACCAGTTGATCTTGATTCTCGCCATCTGTACCTGCTGCCAGTGACCCTGGCTGTGCCATCGCGGGTCGATGCGACCAGTGACCGTGCATCCGCGATCAGATGATCTTGAAATGCCCATATCATAGGTGACGCCGCTGGTGCGCCGTTCGCCCGGGTAGTCGGCGTCCGTTCGAGGCAGGGCGCGCCATGCGGCAGCCGTTCAGCTTGCGGGTGATGGGCCGCGGCCGTGCGGTGTCGCTGGCCATGCCGGGCTCGCTCACCAGCTGGTCGCCTGCGGCATGCCCTCGGAGTACCCGGCCGCGCTCTGCACCCCCACAACGGCGCGCTCGTGCAGTTCGTCCAGGTTGCGGGCGCCGGCGTAGGTGCAGGCGCTGCGTAGCCCCGCGGTGATCGCGTCGAGTTGGTCCTCGACACTCGGCCGCTGCGGGTCGAGGTACATTCGTGCGGTCGAGATCCCCTCCTCGAACAACTGCTTGCGTGCCCGTTCGAACGGTGTATCGTCGCCTGTCCGCAGCCGGACGGCGCGGGCCGAAGCCATGCCAAAACTCTCCTTGTACAGTCGGCCGCCTGGATCGCGGAAGACATCACCCGGCGACTCGTAGGTGCCGGCGAACCACGAACCGATCATCACGTTCGATGCGCCCGCGGCCAGGGCGAGCGCGAGATCGCGTGGGTGCCGCACGCCGCCGTCCGCCCAGACGTGCCGTCCGTGACGCCGCGCCTCGGCCGCGCACTCGAGCACCGCGCTGAACTGAGGACGGCCGACGCCGGTCATCATCCGGGTTGTGCACATGGCACCAGGCCCGACGCCGACTTTGACCACGTCAGCCCCCGCCTCGATGAGGTCACGTACGCCTTCCCTGGTCACGACGTTTCCCGCCACCAGGGGCACGGCAGGATCTGCCGCGCGGATGGCCGCCAGCGCCGTGATCATCTTCTCCTGATGACCATGCGCGGTGTCGACCACGAGCAGGTCGACGCCGACGTCGGCGAGAGCCTTCGCCCGGCGGGCAACGTCGCCGTTCACGCCCGCGGCGGCCGCGATCCGCAGCCGGCCGTGCGCGTCGGTGGCAGGCTCATACAGCGTGGCCCGCAGCGCCCCGGTGCGGGTGAGAATGCCAGTCAGCCTGCCCGCTCCGTCCACCACGGGCGCGAGGCGGTGCCTGCCTTCGTGCAGCCGTGCGAACGCCTTTTCCGGATCGATGTCGGCGGGCAGGGTCAGCAGGTCGGCCGACATGACCTGCCGGAGTTGGGTGAACCGGTCCACGTCCTGGCAGTCGGCTTCCGTCGCCACGCCGACAGGCCTGCCGTCGGCCACCACGATCACGGCGCCGTGCGCGCGTTTAGGCAGCAGGTTGAGCGCCTCGCCGGTGGTGTCGGCGGGCCCGAGAGTGATCGGGGTGTCGTGGACGAGGTGCCTCCCCTTCACCCAGGAGACGACGTCGGCGACCACCTCGACGGGGATGTCTTGCGGCAGTACGGCGATGCCGCCACGGCGGGCGATGGTCTCGGCCATCCGCCGCCCCGAGACCGCCGTCATGTTGGCGACCACGACCGGAATGGTGGTGCCGCTGCCGTCCCGCGTTCTCAGATCCACGTCGAGCCTGGACTCGACCGCGCCGCGGCTCGGGACCATGAAGACGTCGCTGTAGGTCAAGTCCTGCGTCGGCGGCGCGTCGCCAAGGAATCGCACGTTGCTCACCCCGGCCAATGAGGTTACCTGTCTCCAGGGTTACGAATGTCCGGCTGATCCAATTGTTCGGCCGGCCCGGTCGCCGCAGCCAGTGCCGCGTGGGCGGTCACGCGCGAGGATACTAGGGTGTGCTTCGTGGATCTTGGTGGATGCGGGCGGTGATCCAGGCGGCGTCTGGCAAGGCCCTTCTTGTTCTCGCGGAGCCGATGGTGCGGCTATCGGCGCGTGGGCGCTGCTCAGCGGCGGTGCGGCGGTCGCGGCGCCGATGGCCGGCATGAGTTCGCCGGCGCCGCCCGACGCGGGCGCTCAGGGCGTGTTGCGGCTTGGCGGTCGTGAGTTCCCTCCGGGGTCGTTCGGGATCATGGCTGTCCTCAACCGAACGCCCGATTCTTTCTTCGACCGCGGCGCGACCTACGCATTCGGCGCAGCGGTTGAGGCCGCCGACCGGGTCGTTGCCGAAGGCGCCGACATCGTGGACATCGGTGGCGTGAAAGCGGGCCCGGGGGAGGAGGTGGACGTTGTCGAGGAGATCCGGCGGGTGGCCGGCCTGGTCACAGCGGTCCGTGAGCGGCATCCGGGCATCGTGATCAGCGTGGACACCTGGCGCTCAGAGGTCGGCGAGGTGGTGGCGCGGGCAGGTGCCGACCTGCTCAACGACACCTGGGGCGGCGTGGATCCGCGGCTCGCCGAGGTCGCGGCCAACCGGGGGATCGGGCTGGTGTGCGCGCACGCGGGCGGGCTGTCGCCGCGTACCCGGCCCCATCGCGTGGCGTACGCCGACGTCACCAATGCCGTGATCAGCCACGTCACGGGGCTCGCCGCGCGCGCGGTCGCGGCCGGGGTCCGCCGCGACCGCATCATGGTCGACCCGGCTCATGACTTCGGCAAGAACACCTGGCATTCGCTCGAGCTGTCCAGGCGGCTCGGGGAACTTGTTGCCACCGGATGGCCGGTCCTTGTCGCGGTGTCCAACAAGGATTTCATCGGGGAGACGCTCGGCCAGTCAGTCCAGGCACGCGGTGAAGGGACGATCGCTACGCTGGCCGTGTCCGCATGGCTGGGCGCGCGAGTGCTCCGGGTGCACGACGTCCCAGGAACTCGGCGGGCGCTGGCAGCCGTCGCCGACGTGCGTGCCGCGAGCACTTGACAGACTGGGGGCATGACCGACGAGGTAGGGGCATGACCGACCAGGTAAGCGACGTTCCGCCAGCGGTTCCGGAGCGCGCCAGGCCCGTCCGGGTGGCCGACCTGCCCGAAGACGAGCAGGACCGGATGCAGTCAATGCTGCATGAGATACCCATGCACGCGCTGCTCGGGATCGAACTCGTCGAACTCGGCGACGTTTATTCGATCTTGTCAATGCCCGTTCGTGAACAGGCGTTCAACAGCACGGGAAACCTGCATGGCGGCGCCGTCGCCACCCTGATCGACGTCGCCGCGGGAACCGCGGCCGCACTCGGCAGCGGATTCCGGCCGGGTAAGCAGAGCCTCGTCACCGCCGATCTGCACGTGCGCTACCTGGGCCGACCACACGGGAACATCGTCTACGCGCGCGCCGAGACGCTCAAGGCCGGCCGTCAGCTGATCGTCGTCGAGTGCCGCGTCACGGACAGCGACGACCGCGTGATCGCGTCCGCCGATTTCAGCATGATGATCGTCCCGCTCCGTGCTCCGTTGCGGCCGACCGTCGGCGCCAAGCCCACAGACCCCGATCTGTAGCCCGCCCTGACCACTATGGTGGTTGGTGTGTCGAAGCGGCCGACGGCGGGGGCGCGTTCATGAGGCGGCTCGCGGTCGTCCTGTTAGCTGGCGTTGCGCTCCCCTCGATGTGGCTGGTCGCGGCCTCACCGGCGTCGCTAGCCTCACCGGGTAAGGCGACGCCATCGGCAAGCCAGGCGCCGCAACAGCCCGTCTTGAGCTGCGGTCAACGCGCTGGTGATCAGTCGTCGCCTGGTACCAGCCCGCCGTGGGCTCAGCAGGTCCTTGGCTTCCAGGACGCGTGGCAGTTCACCAAGGGCCAGGGCGAGAACGTCGCGGTGATAGATAGCGGCGTGTCAGGCAATGCGCAACTCGGCGGGCGCGTGTTCCCTGAGCAGTCGCTCACTGGCACGAGCGCGGGCCTGGACTGCGTGGACCACGGCACCGGCGTGGCGGGCATCATCGCCGCGGCACCGAAGGCAAGCGATCCGTTCGCGGGGGTGGCGCCAGCCGCCCACATTCTTTCGATCAAGGTCACAGATCAAGACGGCGTGGACGCCGGCCCGCTCGCCCAGGGCATCATCGACGCGGTCATTGACCACGCCCAGGTCGTCAACGTGTCGGATCAGGTTGGTAACACGCCTGCGCTCAGCGACGCGGTCCTTGAGGCAGCGAGAAATGATGTCGTCATCGTGGCGGCGGCGGGAAATCATGACCCTCAGACCAACAGCACAGGACCATTCTTTCCGGCAGAGTACGCTGCCGACCGCGCGGTTTATCCGAATGTCGTGTCGGTCGGCGCGGTCGACGCGACGGGCACGGTACCCGATTTCTCCAGCCCGGTGCTGACGGATGTGTCGGTGGTCGCTCCAGGCGCGGCCGTCCGCACCGTCGCACCTGGCAATACGTTCCAACAGCAGGACGGAACGAGTTTCGCTGCCCCATTCGTTGCGGGCGTGGCCGCCCTCGTGCGGGCATCTCATCCGAATCTGTCCGCGGCCGAGGTGGTGAGCCGCATCATCGCCACCGCGGACGGCGGGACGGGCGCGGGAGCCGGCCGGACGGGCGCGGGCATGGTGGATCCGCTGCAGGCCGTCACGGCTGTGCTGCCGGGCGCCGGTCAGCGGCTCGCGCCGTCGCCGTCGCCCGCGTCTGTATCGGTGGCGCGGCTGCGGCCGCCGGACCGCTTCACCCGAATGCTTGTCGTTTCTGTTACCGGCGGCGCGCTCGGCGCCGCCGGTCTCGTGGTCGGTGCCGCCGTTGTCATCCCAGCGGGGCGCCGCCGGCCGTTGTCACCAAGTGCGCGGCCCAAGCAGGCGGGGGCGCGGTCCGATGGCCCGGCGCAGCGCCTGGTACAGGGCCAGGACGACGACTGGCTTGGCTGACCACCTCGCGTGACCCTCGTCAGCTGTCCTCGCCGAGCAAGGCGGTCTGCATGAGCCGCACACCTGAGCGTCGGCCGACGAGGTAACCCCGGCCCGCAGGTAGGTGCTGCGGCTTGACGCTGCCGAGCAGTGTCCCCTCATCCTTGCTGCCGGACATGACCAAGCCGGGCGAGCCCATTTCACGTATCCGCTGGATTACCGGGTCGAACATGGATCGGCCTGCGCCGCCCGCCGAGCGGGCGAGGATCACGTGCAGCCCGATGTCGCGGGCCTGCGGCAGCAGTTCGACGATAGGCAGCAACGGGTTGCTCGATGTCGCGACGATGTCGTAGTCGTCGATGAGAACGAAAAGGTCCGATCCGCTCCACCACGAACGGCTGCGCAGCTGATCCGCGGTGAGATCTGGCGGCGGCAGCCGTTTGGTCAGCGCCTCGCGCACATCGTTAAGCAGCGGGCCGGCGGCAGCGGACGACGCGGCGTAGCCGATGTTGTGCTCGGTTCCCGCGGCGTCGAGCAACGAGCGCCGGTAGTCGATGAAGATCAGCCGCGCCTCGTCGGGTGTGTAGCGGGCGGCGATACCGTCGCTGATCAGGCGCAGCAGGTTGGACTTACCGCATTCGGTGTCCCCGAAGATCAGGAAATGGGCGTCGGCGCCGAAGTCGAGATAGACGGGGGAGAGGCTGTCCTCGCTGATGCCGAACGGCACCCGCGTGGCAGTCTCGGCGACCGGCGGCAACGTGCTCGCAGGCAGGAGGTCAGGCAGCAGGCGCACCTGTGCTGCCCGCTGGCCCCGCCACCCGATGGACACGGCGTCGACGAACTTCTTCACGCCGTCGGCGAGGTCTTCGACACCATTTCCGATGGGCCTGCCGTCGATGCGGGGCAGCGCGGCAAGGAAGTGCAGGCCTTCGCGGGTCAAGCCGCGGCCGGGTGAGCTCTCCGGCACGTTCGCGGCTAGCTTCCTGCTGATCTCCGATTCGTACGGGTCACCCAGCCGCAGTTCGAGCCGGGTGCCGAACAGGTCCCTGATACTGGTGCGGAACTCCGACCATTTGTTGGTGGAGGCGATCAGATGGATGCCGAAGCCGAGGCCACGCGCCGCGAGCGTGGTGATGGCCGTCTCAATCGCCTCATAGTTCTGCCGCACGGTGAGCCAGCCGTCGACGACGAGGAACACGTCGCCGAACCCATCGCCAGCGATCTCACCGGAGGCCCGATTCCGCCGGTAGCTGGCCACCGAGTCGATGCCAAGCTCGGCGAACATCCGCTCCCGCTGCTCGAGCAGCCCAGTCACCTCCGCGACGGTGCGCCTGACCCGGTCGGTGGCCAGTCGCGTGGCCACGCCGCCCACGTGCGGCAGGCCCGCGAGCGAGGTGAGTGTGCCACCACCGAAGTCGAGGAAGTAGAACTGGACCTCGTCGGGAGTGTGCAGCAGCGCGAGCGAGCCGATCAGGCTGCGCAGCAGCGTCGACTTACCGCTCTGCGGCGCGCCGACAGCGCCGACGTGGCCCGCCGCACCGGATAGGTCAACCCACAACGGGTCGCGGCGCTGGTCAAATGGCCTGTCTACGATTCCGGCAACTGCCTGCAGCCGCCCGCGCCATTCCCAGCCGGCGGTCGTGCAGCCGAACTCTGGTGTAGTGGAAAGCGCGGGCAGCAACTCGCCGAGCGTCGGGGGCACGTCGAGCGGCGGCAGCCAGATCTGGTGCGCGGGAGGGCCTTGGTGCTCGAGCTGCCTGACCACGATGTCGAGCAGGCTCTCCGCTGCCTTGTGCTGGTCTTGTTGATCCGGCAGCTCCGGCGCGGGGCCATCAATGATCTGCGGCGGGATGTAACTGGCGCTGTACGGCACGATCTGGTGGCGCACGCGGGCCTGTTGCTCGATTGCCTTCGCATCACCGGATAGGGGCCCGGACACGTACGCGGCCTTGAACCTCGTCATGCGGCTCGTGTCGAACTTGAGGTAACCATTACCGGGCTGGGACGGCAGTTCGTAGGCGTCGGGGACACCGAGCACCACGCGTGATTCCATCGCGGAGAACGTCCGCAGGCCCACCCGGTAGGACAAATGGGTGTCGAGCCCGCGAAGCTTGCCCTCCTCGAGCCGCTGCGAGGCGAGCAGCAGGTGCACGCCAAGCGACCGGCCGAGCCGCCCGATCATGACGAAAAGGTCAATGAAGTCAGGCTTGGCGGATAGCAGTTCCGAGAACTCGTCGAGCACCACGAACAGGGTCGGCATGGGCTTCAGGTCGGCGCCACGCTCTCGGTCACGCTCATAGTCACGCAGTGACGCGTAGTTGCCCGCCGCCCGCAGCAGTTCCTGACGGCGGACCATCTCGCCGTGCAGTGCGTCGTACATCCGGTCCACGAGCGGCAACTCGTCCTCGAGGTTCGTGATCACCGCCGATACGTGGTTGAGGCTGTCGAGGCCGAGGAAGGTCGCGCCGCCCTTGAAGTCGACGAGCACGAAGTTGAGCACCTCAGACGACTGCGACATCGCCAGGCCGAGGACGAGCGTGCGGAGCAGTTCGGACTTGCCTGACCCGGTGGCGCCGGTGCACAGGCCGTGCGGGCCCATCCCGCCCTGCGCGGATTCCTTGATGTCGAGTTCCACCGGCTGGCCGTCGGCGTCCACGCCGATCGGCACCCGGAGCCGGTGCCTCGGCGCACGCGGCCGCCATAGTGCGGACATGTCGAGCCCGTACGGGTCCTCGATGCCAAGCAGCGACGTCAGCGTCATGTTGGCCTCGAGCGCGTCCTCGGCTGGGCCGGCCGCCGCGCCGGGGCGCAGCGGCGCTAGCTGGCGGGCGAGCGCGTCCGCCTGGGCGAGCGAGAACGAGTCCGGATTGCCGATCCTGGTCGCGACGTCCTTGCCGATGCGGTCTTTGGTGATGAGGTCCACCTGGTCCTCGGCTAAGTTCAGCCGCAGCATGGTCGCGTCGGAGGTCGGCGTCACTGTCCCTGTCAGGTCGATGACGGCGACGCCGTGGATTCCGTCCGCCGCGATCTGGGACTCGAAGGAAGCCTCACCACCATCGACGATGATGACGTGGTAGGGGAGATCGCTGCTTGATACGCCGGGGGAGAAACGCGACCGGTCCTTGATTTCCGCGCCGAGCATGACCTCGAGATCGCGCAGGCTGTGGCTCATCAGGCGTATCGGGCCGGCCGCGTCGTGTTCGCTCGGGTGCAGGTTGTGTGGTAGCCACTTGATCCACTGCCACCACCGCATCCGCTCGGCCGATGCGCACACTGAGATCCGGACGTCGCCCGGTGAGTGGAAGCTGGCGAGCTGGGCGATCATGGCACGCACCAGCCCGTAGACGGCTTCGGGGTCGCCGGCGGGGGCGACGCGGGCGAACGAGGGCAGCGAGATCGCGACGGGCAGGTCGGGCACGTTGCCGTGAGTGCGTACGAAGCGGCGCAGCGCTCCCGCGCTCAGCGGGTCGAGGTCCTCGACAGGCTTAGTCGCCGGAGGTACAAGCCGGACAGCGAGCCGTTGCTGCCCCGTGCCGATCCGCACGTGGCCGAAATCGGAGTCGGCGGGGCGGCGCTCCCACAGCCGGGCGCTCATCGTTGTCGACCACAGCGACGCGGGCTCCGGGCCACTCCACTCGAGCGCCTCGCGCTGCTGCGCGGCGGCCCGGCGGACCTTACGCCGTACCTGGCCGAGGTAGCGCATGTAATCCCGGCGTGCGCCGTTGAGCCTGACCTTGCGGTCGCCCTTACCGCGGCCGAACTGGCCCATCATCATTCCGCCCATGCCGAGGGCCATGGCGCCGCCGCCGATGTACTGCTGGGTGCTCGCCCCGTTGCCGCCTATCACCGCGACGGCCATCCCGCCCGCCATGGCGACCATCGGCAAGTACATCAGCATCTGCTGGAAGCTGTCGGCTGCCACCTCGGGGAGCTCGGGCGGCGGCTGAAGCAGTATCTCACCGCGCGGCATTTCTGGTGCCTTGCGGCGCTCACCGCGCCGTACCGTAACGGTGCTCACTGCGTTACCTTCCCTATGCCCTCGTACGTGTGGCCATCACCCAGACGCGGCCTTGCGTAGTGTTGGACCGATTGGCACGCACTGATACGAATCAATCGCATCCTAAGAGTTCTGCGCCCATCATGGGGCCGGCTACGGGGCGCCAGGTCGCACGCAGACGGCCGCGGTGGAAGGACAGCGGAGTCGTAAGGGAGCTAGATGAGCGCGACCAGTGGCGCCGACCTGTGCCGGGTGACCGTCGTGGGACCTCGCCGGCGGGTGGACATCGTGCTCCCGGCCTATGTGCCGTTCGCCGAATTGTTCCCGACGGTGCTTCGCTACGCGGGAACGGACCTGGCGAACGAGGGACTCGTTCGCGGCGGATGGGTGTTGCAGCGTCTCGGCCAGCCACCCTTTCACCCAGGGATGACCCCGGCGCAGGTCGGCCTGCGCGATGGCGAGATGGTGTATTTGCGGCCGCGCCTTGCGCAGCTTCCCCAGCTCGCCTTCGATGACGTTGCGGACGTGATCGCGACCGGGGTCAACGAGCAGCCGGATCGATGGGGTCCGCAGACACCTAGGGGCGTCGCACTCGGCGCCGGGACTGGGGCCCTGCTCGCGGGGGTGGCTGCGTTATTGCTTTCCGGCCCGCCGTGGACCGTGCCCGCGATCGCCGCCGCAGCGGTCGCGGTGTTACTTCTAGTCGCGGCGATCGCGGTCTCGCAGGCCGCGGGAGACTCCGCTGCGGGCGCGGTGATCGGCTACCTGGCGCTGCCCTACGGATTCCTGGCTGGGCTGCTCGGGCCGGCCCGAGGGGCGCAGCTCACGTACCTGGGTTCGCAACAATTGCTGGCAGGATTTGCGGCGCTCGTGCTTGTGGCGGCCATTGCGGGCGCGGCCGTAGCGGACGGACTGCCGGTCTTCTTCGGAGTTGGCGGGGCCGCGTTGCTCGGCGCGGTCGGGGCCGGAGTCTCTGTCGCATTCGGCGCCCACCATGGCGCCGCGGGGCCGGCCGCGCTGACCGTCGCGGTCGCGCTCGCGCTGACCCCGCTGATTCCCGCGGTTACCTTCAGGATGGCGCGGGTGGCCTTGCCCCCCGTCCCACGTAACGCCGACGACCTGCGGCGTGACAGCCTGATGGTGGACGGTAAGAAGGTGTTGGATCGCACCGCGGTCGCGGACAGATTCGTGACCGGCGTGGTGTCAGGAATCGGCCTCGTGGCCATCGGCGCCGAGATCGCGCTTGCGGTGACCCCTGGCTTGATCACCCATCTGATGTGTGCGGCCGTCGCCTGCGTACTGCTGCTGCGCGCCAGGGTGTTCCGTGGTCGCGGCCAGCGCCTGTGGCTGATGGTTCCCGGGTTCGGCGGTCTGATATTGCTTGCGCTCGTCGCGTCAGTGCACGTGAACCAGTCGCTCACGCTGGCCATCGCGCTTGTGCCGCTCGTCGCGGGCGCGGGGATCGTGGTGGGGGTGGGGCTTTGGCTACCTGGCCACCAGCCCTCGCCGTTCTGGGGCCGGGCGGCCGACATCATCGACATGCTGCTTATCGTCACTCTCATCCCCCTCGCACTCGCCGTTGCAGGTGTTTTCGGCTCTGTGCGCGGGCTGGCGGGATGAGCACGGGGACAGGCCGCTATGCAGAACCGTAAAGATCTCCTGCAGGCACACCGGCTGATGACGCAGCGGGCAGGGCTTGCCCTCCTGCAGGGCGAGCCGGACACCGCCGAGCAGCCATTGCGCAGGATGAACATGGCGACCTTCGCCGGCGTGATGATCGCGGCTCTCGCGGTCGCGATCTTCTGGATCCTCGGTATCCTGACCCACTCGGGCGCGCAGGGCCTGCCGAGTGCGGGCAGCGTCGTCATCGACGAGAACGGTAACTCCTATGTGCGCTGCACCCAGGGCGGCGCCACCCGCCTCTGCCCCGTGATCAACAATGCCTCGGCACGGCTCGCCGCCAGTGTCGCCGCTGGCTCGGACGCCATTGACGTCCGCAAGGTGTCGCTGTCGTCCCTAGCGACTTTCCCCCGCGGACCAGTGATCGGTATTTCAGGGCTGCCGCCGCTGCCGGCACCTGCTTCGCTGGTGCATGGTCCGTGGTCGGTGTGCGTTCGGACCGTCGGCAGCCTCGCGACCGGCCAGCAGCAAGTTTCCACGCTCGTCGCCGGCCGCCCCGTCGGTGGGCAGCAGGTCCGCAACGCCGGTGCGATTCTTGTCCAGGCGCAGAACCAGGAATGGCTGGTCTGGAACGATCAGCGGTTGGCTACTGCGCACGCGGTTGCGGCGTTGCTGCCCGGTGGCGCCCAGGGACCGGTACAGGTGCCGCTCCAGTGGCTGAACGCACTGCCCGCAGGCCCGGCGCTCGTCCCGTTGGTGCCGCCGGATTTCGGCAGCCCCGCGACGAACAGCCCTGCCGGCCCGGAAACCGTCGGTCACGTGTACACGGTGGCGAGCGGTGGCGTCATGCTGTGGTACGTCCAATTGCGTGACGGGCTAGCGCAGATCACCGAGACCGAGTTCGACCTGCTCCAGACGGAACTGCAGGCCCAGCAGACATCGCTCAGCCTGTCGAATGTGGTGAGCCATCTATCGCCGACCAAGGAATTCTCCCCGGCCGACCTTCCTTCCGCGTTGCCCCGCATTGTTTCCTACGATCCCACTACGCCGTTGTGTGTGGTGCACAGCCGGGCTGGCGAGGGCGGGCACAGCGGTGCGATCACCACAGGCGGCGCCATTCCACCCGGCGCCCAGCCAGTTCCTGCGGCGAGTTCCGGGACGGCGCAGCCGAATCCGCCGGTGGACCAGGTGTGGCTGCCGCCGGGCGCAGGTGCGCTCGTCAGCGTGATTCAAGGGCCTGGCCAGCCGACCGCGTATGTGCTCGTCACTGGGGCGGGAAAGTACCCGCTCGCTTCGCCCGCTGTGGCCGGCGTGCTTGGATACACGATGGGTGTCCCATGTGCCGGGCAATGCACGGCCGTTCCAGCGAACATCGTGAACCTTATTCCCGCTGGACCCGCGCTCGACCCGAAGAGGGCGGTTCAGCCGGTCACAGGCGGGTAGCGCGGCGGCATCCGGGGACTGGGCTGCGCAAGGCGCTGCCTGCTCCTGCTAGGTGGAACAACCGGCAGCGTCAGCCGCTGACCTGAAGTGAGCGCAGTTCGGCAGTGATGTCGGGCAGCAGGCCAGCTACGTCGTTCGGGATCGATACGACGAAGATCGCGGGCGAGGGCGCGGTATCCGTGTCGACCAGAACTGCCACATCAGTGTCCTCCGTGGCCCGGACACCTCGCACATGGTAGTTGACCTTGAAGCTGAGCAGCCACGCCGGCCGACCGCCGATCCTAACTGCATGTGAACCGAGGACGTGCATGGTGCTGCCGGGAAAGTACTCCTTCGGCATCATGACGTTGCTGACGAAGGCATTGGTTGCCCGCTGGAGCGATCCTGGCCCAGCGTAGTCCGCTCTGGAATCCGGCCCGAGCACTCCCGACAGGACGTCGGCGCTCCAGGTATCCGGCTTGCCATTTGCATCCTTGAAACGGTCACTAATGACATACAGGTTATTGTTGAAGTCGCCGCCTGTTTTCGGTGGCGTGAGGATCCAAGGCGCGAGGATCCAAGGCTTACCGAGTTTCGCCCATGAGATTCCGGCGTCGCTATCCGTCACGCGCCCGACTACGGCGGAGGGCGTGCCCGAATAGTCCGGCAATCCGCTGGATACCGCCTGCCGCGTGCCTGACCTACCTGAGTGGGTCTGCCCTGTTGCTGCCACGGGCTGGATTGTCCGGTTCAGCAGAACGCCGGCGGCAATTGTGGCCAGCGCGACCACGGCGACCGCGCCGACAATCAGCCACGGTTTTATGGTGCGACTGACTTCAGCACTCCCCGGCGGCCATGACCCTGGGTATCTAGCCAGGCCCGGCGGTCCTGGCGTGCCTCGAGGCGGCGCACTTTGATACCCGGGGGCATTCTGGTACCCGGGGGCATTCTGGTACCCGGGAGCATTCTGATAAACGCGTGGATTCCGGCGCCAGGGTGCACTCTGGTATCCCTGCGCAGGTTCGTGTCCCTGCGAACTCTGGTATCCCTGCGCACCCTCGTACCCCTGCGCATCGTGGTATCCCGGCGGCGGATGCCCGCTATCGAACGGGTGCCCAGCCTGGCGCCGGTCCGACCAAACCTGGCCATGCCCACCAGCCTGTGGCGGATAGCCAGGCGGTGACCTATAACCCGGTTTCTGGTCCTGCGCGTAGACTGGCTCCGGCTGGACCTGCGGCGGGTGATCCAGACCAGGCTGGTATTGGCCTGGGTGCCCCGTTCCGGACGGGGGGTGCGGCGGGTACACCGGTCCCGGCTGGCGGTGCGGCGGACGGCACTGCTCGGGCCCGCCTGGATCCTCTTGACCGTATAAGTCTCCATCAAGCATGCGCCGAGTGTACGAGAGCCTTCGTTTCGTCATGGTTCAACCTGATAAATTGCGGTGAGCCAGGCTGAGTAGTGGATTGCGGCAGTTGCCTTCTCCTGTCGGTCCTTTGTGGAATCCACACAGCGTGCCTGCCATGATTGGGGGCGCCGATTGCTGATTGGGTAAGGCGCCGTTAAGCTGCCGCGGGAGGAGGTGAGCCTAGCGGGCAGCGAGAACGTCCGCGATCTTCGCCGCCGCAGCGTCCGGGTCATCGGTGTTGTGCAGCAGGTCGCCCCATGACCAGCGGTAGAACCAGCGGAGGCGCCCACCGTCACCGGCTGTTGGGATGCAGTCAATCGTCTCCGCCAGCATCGCGGCACCAGGGATGAAGATATGCAATGCCGGCGGGTAGGTCGTCTTAACCGCCGCGTGGAGGCCGTGGTCATCCAATGCCGTGGCTAGCTTATGCAGGTGATATGTGCGTGCGTGATCGCGAGCGCCTGCCTGCATCGCCTCCACCTTGTCCAGTCGCCACGTTCTCGGCGCGACCACTACGTGTTTGTCGAGCCCAGGAAATTCCCCGGAATGACTTGGCCTCCGGGAGGGCTGGGTGCCCGGGGAGGAGGCCCATGCCCCGGGCGAGCCTCATGATGGGCAAGCGCAACGTTCTGTACCTCTCAGTGGCGCGATCCGCTGCCGTAGTCGCCGTATACGCCGTACGAACGCTGGCCGTCGTACCCGTTCGAATCCCTGTGCCGCGGCTGGCGGCCTGTGTCGCCGGGCCTGGCGAGAGGTTCAGGCTCGGACGCACCGTGCCGCCCGGACAGCCCAGAACTCGACAGATAGCCGCTCGTGAAACCGCCTGCCTGCGGCTGGTTGCCGTAACTCTTCGCCGGGTTAGGGTCCTCGACACGGGGGAAGCCGCCCACAGGGGTGCCAGGCGCACCAGCCGGATGCGCCCCTGGGTAGCCATTGGGGAGCGATGCGCTGTAACCGGTCACCGACGTGGCGCCGACTGGTCCGCTGATACCAGCCTGGCCATCGTGCTGCCAACTGCCCTCGCTGTGCCGGCCGTTGGTGGCATCCTGCGGTGCCCAACCAGCACCTGGGGCGGCATGGCTGCCTTTTGCGGTGCCGTATGAGTCCGGGCCGTATAACCCCCTGCCGTATGAGTCCGGGCCGTGTGAGTCCGGGCCGTATGAGCCCGTGCCGTACGCGTCCGGGCCGTATGAGCCTGGGCCGTATGAGCCAGGGCCGTATGCGGCGATGGAAGGCGAGTCCGCTGGATGCGGCGTACTGCCGTGGGAAGCATTGCCCAGCGGAGCGCTCCCCAGGGCAGCGCTCCCCTGCGAAGCGCTGCCGTAGGAAGGGCTGCCGTAGGAAGGGCCGCCGTCGGGCGGGGTCGCATAGGGCGCGCTGTCGTACGACCCGGACGCGTGCGAACCGGCATAGCCACTACCCGGCGCGCCGGTCATGTCGATGTGGCCGCCAAATTGACCCGCCATCTGATCCGCTCCGGTGCGATGTCTGGTTCGGTAGGGAGCCGCGGCGGTGGCCGGCGTGTTCGGCCCGGTGTCGTACGAGCTACTCGGCGTGTAGCCAGGGCTCGCGGGGATGCCGTGGCCCGGCGTGGTGTTCCCGTAGCCGCTGGCTTGCTGCTCTATACCGTAGGGAGGGCTGCCATATGCCTGAGGCGGCGCGGAGTGGTACCCACCGGAGGTGCCCGGGACGGATCGGTAATCCTGCCCGGCTTGTGACCCGTCACGCTGCCCTAGTCGACTCGCAGCCCAACCGCCTGGTGGCGTGCCGGGGGGCTCCCCGGCTGACGATATCCAGCCGTTACCCGCAGCAGGTCGGCCACGCCCCTCTCCGGCAGGCTCGCCGAGGCTCGCCAGGAGCGCCAGGTTGGGATCGGCGTAATCCGCCGCAGCGTGTGCGACAGGCCTGGCCGCGGCCGGCACCGCCGGCATGGGTCCCGTCGTGCTGCCTGAGCGCCGCACAGGCAGGGCCGGCACCTGGAGATCCGCATGTTCTGCGCCGGGCAGGCGGGCAGCGCTGAATTCGGGCAGCGCCATGGTCGCGGTCTGCGGCTCAGATGGCGGCGGCTTGAGTTCGTTGCGGGTGACCTGCTGCTTCTTCTGCTCGGGTTCTGGGGACCTGAGGTCGGCAGCGGACTGGGCGGTCCTCGACGCGAGCGGCTTGTCGGATGAGAGCTCGGCCCAGTAGTCCTCGTCGGAGACGTTTTCCCAGTCCGTGTCGTTCCAGCCTTCGCCCCCGCCGCGGCGCCGCGGTGGCCTGGCGCGCTTCATTGGCTGCTCCTTCTGTTGCGTGCGCCGCCGGCGCGCTTGGGCGGAGACACGCGGGTCCTTGATGTCGTCGGACATCGGCCGGTTCACGGAGACGTTCGTTGCCCCGCCGAGTTTGGATTCCTGATCCCGGAGGTGCGGGAGCTCGCCGCTCGGCCCTGCCGCCGGGGCCGGCGGCCGCTGGTACCCGTCGCCGCCGTAGGCTTGCTCGGCGCCGCGCCCGGCGGGCGCAGCCTGGCCATCGACATGCTGGTATTCCGGGCTAAAACCTGGAGCAGTGCCGAAACCACGATCAGTGCCGAAACCACGATCAGTGCCGAAACCAGGGTCGGTGCCGTAATCGGGATTACTCCCCCTTGACCTGCCAGCCTGCGCGCCTCGCCCGCGGTAGCCGCGCGGCCCGTCGTAGTCGTCGGGCTGCGCGCGCCCGGATGCCCTCCTGGCTCCCCGCCGCCTGCGATCACTCCTGCGCCGTATGGGTTCGCCGAGGTCATCGGGATCTGTCAACTTGCTGTCCGCCCCCGGGGAATCCCAATCGTCGTCGTCTGTCCGGTCACCTGCCCGCATAGAACGGACACCGAGCGCTACGGCGACAAGAACCCCTATTACAACGGCCACGAGGCCGAATACCACGAACAGCGTCATCACACCACCAAACTGGCATGGCCACATGGACGGCGCCAGCAAGGCACACGTGGCCATCGACGCGAAGCCCTGCCCCGATACGCTAGCGCCCTGGTATCCGTCCAAGGCTGTTCGCCCGAACCCTGATTCTGACCGACCCCTATGACCGCTGTCACACGATTGGAGAAGTTTTTCGTACAGAAAGGTGCGTAGGGTATCCGGGCGTTTACATGGGCACCCCGGGCCCACCCGTAGTGAACTCGTCAGCCATGTTTGTTTATCACAATTCCGGTGATCCTGCCCCGTGCTACGGCGCGCGCGGCGATCGCAGACCATGCCGCGTTCGCCGGGGTCCCGTTCGGCAAGGGCACGGACGCGCTCATCGCGTAAAGGGTGAAACGGTAGGAGTGACTGTCCGTGCGCGGGCATGGCGGATGGTAGCTGGCTATGTTGTTGCTACCTTGCGCTTGCAGGGCACCGGGCGGCAGGGACCCCTCTTGCAGCTCCGTTGTCTGTGGGCTGATGTTAAAGACGAGCCAGTAGATGTATGGGGTGACGGGCGCGTCAGAGTCATCGACCACCAGTGCGAGCGCCTTGGTCCCCTGCGGCACGCCTGACCAGTGGATGGGGGGGCTCACGCCCTTGCCGAAGCACGTGTAGCGCGGCGGGATCACCCCCTGGTCACGGAAGGCCAGGCTAGTGACAGTGATTTCCTCTGGCACGTCGAACGCACCCGTGTTGGTGCCCCCGACCAGCCCGCAGCCCGCCGTCGCGGCGCTCGTCACGCACGTAGCCAGGATGGCTGCGTCACGGGCGACGTCGGCGGCCAGACCGCGCCAACCACGAACCCGGCGTCCAGTCACGCGCCCGATCGTACGCGCTAATTAGCCCTGCTCCCCGGTTAGATCCCTGATGACGATGGTCGCGCTCAGATGCCAATGTCGACGAGGTATTCGAACTGCAGGCCCAGACCTCCGGAAGGGCGAGGCTCGTCACAGCCTGGGCGAGATAGCTGAGCGCGTGCCGAGTTCGCGGCCGCGCATGATCTGGAACTCTTCCACCTCCGGACCGGAATGGCTGTACACGATCGATTCGATTCGGCCTCGGACAGACCTTCGTGCCGCGCACCAGGAGCATATCGTCCACACGACCGAGCACGCCGCCCTCGTAGATGTCGAACGTGCGGCCGCATCCGCGCTGCTGGGTGCGGCACCTGTGGGACCATGCCGCGTCCGAACGACGTGACTACGCGTTCGCGGAGGCCGCGCGAGGCGGCGCTCAGCCTGGCGCAGCAGCTCAACTGAACCAGACAGCGCTGCCGCCTGGCCCGCCGCGTCAGTGTGGCCCGACACGCATGGTGGCCTGCAAGTTAGCAGCTGCTGGCGAACTTGAAGGCAACGTCAATGGAGTCAAAAAAGACGCCCCAGATATCGCAGAAGTTGCTCCTTGACCAACCGAATTCCGAGATCCTCGATCCATTGTGAGTTATATGCTCGCCGCCAGTTCAGCGCTGGGCATCGGCTTGGTGCTCTTTTTGCTCGCCCAATGGCGAGGCTGGCAGCCGTCGCTGCCCACGGCCCTTGCGGTCGGTGCGGCGTTGCGCGGTGCCGTGTGGGCCGTGGCGGCTTCACAGGCGTGGCAGCCGAAAGACTTCAGGCTTGACTTCCACGCCGCGGCCGTCGCCGTGCTGCACCATCACGATCCCCTGCTCAGCGGACGGCCGCGGGGATGGCCCTTCCTGCCGACCATGGCGTTCGTGCTCGCGGGCGAACTCAAGCTTGGCCAGGCGACGCACCTGCCGTGGCCAGTCGTTGGCCGGCTGGCCCCGGTCGTGGCCGACCTGATCTTGATCCCGCTTATCGGCAAGCTCGCGACCGATCGTGGCCCATTGCGCAGGTTCCAGTACGCCTGCAATCCGCTTGTGATCCTCATCTGCGCCATGCATGGCCAGCTCGAGCCCGAGGTGCTCGTGCTGGGGGTGGCGGCGTTTGTGGTAGCGAGGTCACACCGGAGCACGGCCGCAGGAATTCTGCTCGGCTTTTGTGTCGCGATCGGTGTCTGGTCGGTGCTGCTTGCTCCTGGCGTACTGCTGATGCTCCCTGATGGGCGCAAACGGCTGCGCGCCGCGTGCGTGGCGGCGAGCGTGCCCATCGCCTTCCTAGTTACGTCACCGCTTACCGTAGGTACGCCGGCGCGCCTGCTGCCCACTGTCGCGCACCGGATCATCGGCCTGCGTTCCGTCATCGGGGGGTGGGGTTGGACCGTCGCACTGACACGGGGAAGATTGGAGTTCCTCACCTCGGCGGGCCGGCTCGGCGTGGTGGCGCTCACGGTGGCACTGGTCGCCGCTGCGTACCTGTGGCGGCGCGCGGATCCCGTCGACCTGACTGCCGCGCTACTGATCACCTTCCTTGTCGTGAGCCCCCGCGTCAGCGTCCAGTACCTCGTCTGGCCAATGCCGTTCCTGGCCGCTCGCATGACCAGGTTTGCCACCCCAGCCATCGTCGCGGCGTCGGTCTGGGCCGGCATCAGCTATCTGGCCTTGGGCCCAGGCCGTGCGCCGACATCATGGCACGCGCATACGCTGGCCTACTGGTCCTGGGCCGTGATCCCGGTGCTGATCCTCGCCATGCCGTGGGAACGCAGGCACCGCGACGGTCGCTTCGGCCCCGTGTTCGCGCGGCCTGCTGCGGAACCCGCGGCCGAAACCACCGCACCGGGAGCCCGCGTCGGATCGGGCTTTGGCGCCTCTGCCGCAGATAACCCCGTCCTCTCCCAAGAGTGACAACTCGCCCGTGCGTTGTCGCGAACCGTAGAGCGGGGGTCGTGTGACTGCCTGTCCGCTGCAACCGTGCCATCGCCGCGGGCATGGCGTCCGCGGCCCAGCTTGACGAGTCCACTCCGTCGGCCATTCCGCTGTGCCGTCGGCCATTCCGCTGTGCCGCCGGCCACTCCGCGGTGCCGCGAGCCACTCCGCCGTGCCGCCGGCCACTCCGCCGTGCCGCCGGCCACTGGCAAACCGTGCACCGTCCGTTGTCAAGCGCCGCCAGCCGCCCTCAGCTCACCTCCGGCCCGCGCACGGTCAGCCCTGTTCCCGGACGCGCAAGGTGAGCGTGTTGGGGACGTTGCGGATGAGCGTGCTGTGGTGTTGAGAAGGCCCCGCCGGTGGTGTGGCGGGGCCTTGTGACGGTCGTGGTGTCGCGGTGGATGGTCAGGGTGTCTTGTGGTCGGTGCTGGCCTCGGTGATCGCTGCGCGGATGCAGGCGTGGTCGATAATGTTTTTGCGCTCGGTGTAGGCGGCGAGGAGGGCGTTGCGGGCGAGGTTGTTGATCTCGCGGGGTTTGCCGCGGGAGGCGTTGTGCAGGGCGGTGAGCGCGTCGTCTGCGAACAGCGGGTCTGCGCGGCCGACGAGGGATAGGTGGTTCTTGAGGTATGCGGCGGTGTCGGCGGCGGGCATGCCGGTGAGGTGGTAGCGCACGGTGATGCGCTGCTCGAGGGCGGCGAGCACGCCGAGTTTCATGTTCTGCCGCAGGCTGGGCTGGCCCAGGAGCACGACGGCGAGGTTGGCCGAGGCGTCCATGTCGGCGTTTGTCAGGATGCGGACGGCTTCCAGCTGCGGGTGGCTGAGCAGGTGTGCCTCGTCGAGGATCAGCACGGGGAGCTTTCCCCGTTCGGCGAGCTCGGCGGCCAGGGCGCTGGCGGATTGGCGGATGAGGGAGGAGGTGTAGAAGCGGGGCTGCGCGCCGAGAGCCGCGACGATGTGGTCGTGGATGCCGCGCGCGCCGATGGCGGGGTCGGGCAGGTAGATGATGGTGTGCCGGGCCGGGTCGAGGGCGGCGGCCGCG
>DATIYI010000271.1:0-3070 GCA_035517695.1 Streptosporangiaceae bacterium | reverse complement strand
GGGCGGCCTGGCCGGTTCGGGTACGCCCACTTGCGGGTGATCAGCCGGCGGTGCCAGGCCAGCAGCGTGGCCGGGGTGACGAGCCGGTGGGCGCGCAGCACCGCTGGAAGTAACCGGGCCAGCGCCGCCAGGACCGCCCGGCCGGCCCAGTCCGGCCTGGGCCGGGCGACCTGACGCCGGAGCACCGTGACCTCATGACGCAGCACCATGATCTCCGCATTCTTGGACGCCTGGCTGCGGCCCAGCAGCGCGAGGCAGCCGAAGACCCGGATCATGATCAGATACAGGAGGCGAAGAGACACAAACCGCGATCCTGCCCCATCCAGCTCATCTGGCCAAACCGCAGTTCAGAGCCCTGTGCCGAGTTCTGAAGCGGTACAGGATCCGCTCCGCCAGGAGTACCGAGACCTGTGGGTCATCCGGCTGCGTGACGACGGCCGCTGCAGCTGGTTCGAAGAGTGGCCCTACTGGCCTGGACGCCTCTACTCCGCCCGCAACGACCAGTAAGCATCCCATCCGCACATGCCGCATGTCGCGCAGCCTATGGAATCCGTAACGGTCCCGGAACGCTGCGGTCCTACGGTTGGCACCAGTGACGTGCAGGCGGCGTCCTGCCGGGCAGCGGCAGGCTGCGTGCACGGGTGCTGAGGGGGTTTGCTCATGCGGAGAGAGTGCAGGGCTGAGACCGTCATCGACGCGCCAGCAGAAGCGATCTGGGCGGTCGTCTCCGACGTGACACGGGTGGGCGAGTGGAGCGCGGAGTGCCGGGGCTGCTCGTGGTCCGGTGATGTTCGCGTGCCCGCGCCCGGCGCCGGTTCCGGGGGAAACGCGAGGGGTCAGTCTCCTTGCGGGCGCCAACCACAGCGATGGCGGTCATGGTGGGTTTCCTTCGGCCATGAACCGCTGCAGCGGACCGGCGAACTCGTACACGTCGAACCGGCCAGTGAAACCCTGGTCGCTACCCGGGCGCTTCAGGCACGATACCGAGCCGGCTCAGGCCGGAGGCCGCTCGCCCACCGAACGATCGGAAGGGGCACTTATCGCAACCGATGAGCGGTGTTCTTCAGGGCCTCGGCGATCGAACGCGCCGGCGAGCCTCCCGGCCCCCGGCGATTCCCCGGATGCTACTCGCCCACCCGCCGCGACCGGAAGGTTACGGCCTCGTCGACGCCCCAGCTCACAATCCGGCTGGGGGTGATACGAAACATGTCGTCGTCGAAGCCGGGCATGATCTCTTTGCCGCCAGTGCTCAGGATCGACGCGGCGCCGCGTATCTCGATCGCTCGCGGCGTCCACGGATCCACCGACACAAGATCGTCCACGACGATCGCGACCTTGGGGTTCCGCTGCACCTGCCGGAACTTCCATCGCTTTGCGAAGTCGTGGCCGCCGATGTCAATCGAGTCATGCTCGGCGTTGTACCGGTAGGAGACGGGCACTACGTGCGGCTGGCCATCGAGACCGGCAGTGGCCAGCCGAGCCAGGCGCTGGCTTTGCAGATACTCGATCTCCGCCGGGGTAAAGACGCTCACCACCCACCTCACTTCCGGGATGAGATCCCCGTCACCCAACGACTTGGTCATGGGCGCTCGCCGGCCGGACGTCGCCGACCGCCAGGCTACCCTCGAACCTTCACTCTGACCTGTGCGTGCCGAGTATCCCATCCGTGGCTGTGAGCAGCAGAGTTGCGGTGCCGACGCCGGGCCGTGATGATCACCGATCATGTGCCTTCGGTTCGCCTTCCTCCTGATGATCACACTGGTGATCAGGAGGCTGCGGCTATCCCGGCGCGAGGAGACGTGGAAGACCGCCGAGATCTTGATCCCGCGACACCAGGTCGCCGTCCTGCAGGGCACTGTTGCGTTGCACCATCCCTGAGCGCGTCAGGGCATGATCACTGGAATGCCACGCTGGTCATAGGGTGATTGCCAGGTCGGCGAAGGCGATGCGGAGCCGGTGGCGGTCCGGGACGTCGGTGGGCGATGTCGTAGTGGCCGCGGCGCAGATTCTGCACGAAGGCGTGACCAGCGGCGAGGGTCCGCGCTGAGCGATGCCGTTTCAGGCCGCGCATCGGCCGGAGCCAGGCCTTCAGCCGCCCGTGATCTGCCTCCTCGGCGAACAGGCAGACCGGGCCAAGGGCCCTGGTCCTCCGGCTGGCCAGGGAGAACCCCGAATGGGGCTACCGCCGGGTCCACGGGGAACTGGCCGGCCTGGGAGTGCGAGTTTCGGCGTCGACGGTGTGGGAGATCTTGAAGAAGGCCAGAATCGACCCCGCGCCGCGGCGGACCGGGCCGACCTGGGCGCAGTTCCTGCGTTCTCAGGCCGAGGCGATCCTGGCCTGCGACTTCTTCACGGTTGACCTGCTCGACGGTACCCGGGCTCACGTCCTGGCCGTGATCGATCACGCGACCCGGCGCATCCGCATCCTCGGCGTCACCCTGCACCCCACCGGGGAATGGACCGCCCAGCAGGCCCGCAACCTGCTCATGGACCTCGGCGAACAGGCACATCAGGTCAAGTTCATGATCCGCGACCGCGGCCCGAACTTCACCGCCGCATTCGACGCGGTCCTGGCCGACGCCGGGATCCGGACCGTGCTGTGCAACGTGCGGACGCCTCGCATGAACGCGATCGCCGAACGCTGGATCGGGGGATGCCGCCGCGAGCTCCTGGACCGTACCCTGATCTGGAACCAGCACCATCTGCGGCGGATCCTGCGCGAGTACGAGACGCACCACAACCCAGCACCGGCCGCACCGCTCGCTGCACGAGCAATGCTTGAAACCTGTGGATCGCAGGGAAGGGGTGTACCTTCCCGGTGACCGTGTAGAGGTTCTCAGGCAAGATCGGCGCGGCAACGCCGGTCGGGAAGGTACAACCCGATGCTCACGGTAGTCCCTGGAGAGGGTTCAGGTCGCGAGGGCGGCCTGGATGGCTCGCCGTCGCTGATCGATGAGATCGTGCGGGAAGGCGCACGGCGGATGCTGGCCGAGGCGCTGCAGGCCGAGGTGGACGCTTACATCGCCCAGTTCGGCGCCGAGCGGGATGAGAACGGCCGCCGGCTGGTGGT
>DATIYI010000270.1:0-7723 GCA_035517695.1 Streptosporangiaceae bacterium | reverse complement strand
GGGTGCGGGGTGCGGGGTGCGGGGTGCGGGGTGCGGGGTGCGGGGTGCGGGGTGCGGGGTGCGGGGTGCGGGGTGCGGGGTGCGGGGTGCGGGGTGCGGGGTGCGGGGTGCGGGGTGCGGGGTGCGGGGAGCGGGGTGCGGGGCGCGGGGCGCGGGGCGCGGGGCGCGGGGCGCGGGGCGGCAGGGGGCACCGGCCGCTCCGTTCGGTAGCATGGGCTCACCGTCCGCGAAGGCACTTGGGCTCGATCGCTGAGTGTTTCGGGAGCCACGAGGCACCGGGCGGTGGATCCTTATTCCGGTGGTTGTCATGCACCGAAAGTGGTATCGACCACGGGCCGTCGTCCCTGTGATCGCCGTCGTCGCCGCTGTGGTCGTTTACGCTGCGGTGCAGTTGCTGCGCCCGGTCCCCGCGATGACCATAACGGCTTCGCCGGCCCCGCTGCGCGCCTTGCCGGGCGTCCCTCCGACCGTGGTCTGGCCCGGCCAAGCGCAGGCAGCTGTCGGCATTCCCGGAGTTGGCATGCTGGCCGCCCACGGCAGCAATCAGCCGACGGCGATCGCGAGTGTGACCAAGATTATGACCGCGTATATCGTTCTTCACGACCATCCCTTGCCGACCGGCGGATCAGGTCCCGCTATCACCGTGAGCGCGGCCGATGTGGCTGCCTACGCCCTCGACAAGAGCCAGGGGCAATCGGTCGTCAAGGTGGCGGCTGGCGAGGAGCTGAGCGAGCTTGAGGCGCTCGAGGCGATGCTCATCCCTTCCGGGAACAACATTGCCGCCATTCTGGCCAACTGGGACGCAGGCTCGCAGACGGCGTTCGTGGCCAAGATGAACGCGGAGGCCCGCGCGCTAGACCTGCGCCAGACAAGCTATGCGGACGCGAGCGGGTTTGATCCGGCCACGGTGAGCACCGCCAGCGACCAGTTTCGCCTCACTCTTCTCGCGCTTCAGATTCCGGTCTTCGGCCAGATCGTGGCCATGCCTCAGGTCGCGTTGCCGACCGCGGGCCTCGCTTACAACGTCAATAACGCCCTTGGCCATGACGGGATCGTGGGTGTCAAGACCGGCTCAAGCCCGCAAGCCGGTGGCTGCCTGGTGTTCTCTGCCCTCAAAACGGTCGCGGGCGCTCAGGTCACGATCGTCGGCGTCGTCCTGGGCGTGCAGGCAACTGCCGCGCAGCCGAGCGAGCTGGCCGGGGTGATCTCCGCCTCCGAGAATCTCCTCAACAGTGTCAGTGCGGATCTCGAACGCGTTCAGGTGGCGCTGCCTGGCACCGTCCTCGGCCAGGTGCACAGCGCATGGACCACCGGGCCGGCCGCGGTCGCAGCATCCGGGCTGACAGTGACCGGCTGGCCTGGCACACCGGTTACGGTCACGGTCACGCCACGTTCCCTCGGCGGCACGATCAGGCAGGGCGAGCCGGTCGCCCGGGCGACCGTCACGGTTGGCCGCGACGTCAGCCACATAATGCTTGACGCCAGCCGCGCCGTCCAGCCGCCGTCTGTGCACTGGCTTCTTACCCGGTTCTAGGGACGCCCGGGTTTCATCGCGCCGCCGCGACCATGAAGTAGCAGGTCAGAAGGGCTGCTGCCAAGGGGGACCGCGACGTAAACGGTCTTGCCAGGGCCGTTGCTGTTGTCCACGAATCCCCGCGCGCCACCGCAGAGCTCGATCAGGCCATCGATGAGTTCCAGGCCCCGGCCCCGTTCGTCGTCGGTGCCAGGGCGGTGCCGGACTGGCCGGCCGGCGCCCTCATCGCGGACCTCGACCCACAGGTCACCGCAGGCTGCGCACGACACGCGGACCTCGATGCGGCCCCGACCATGGATCATGGCGTTCGTGACAAGCTCACTGACGATGAGCTCGGTGAGATCGACATGCTCGCCAAGTCCCCAGCTGGGAAGCGTCTTGCGGGCTTGCTCGCGGGCGCGGGCGACCTGGACCGGCTCGGGGTCCAGCCAGCAACTGACGGCAAGCTCATCCTGTGTGGCCACTAACATTCACGGCTCCTCACGCCCGCCGCAGCGCCCGGGCGCAGGAGCGATCCAGCGGCCAATCCGGGCGCAGGGCCGATCCAGCGGCCATTCTGGGACGGTCACGGTTCATCGCTTATAACCGGCTCCCCTTGCACACCCGACCGATTCGGAGCTCCGCGGGGGTTGGCCGGGCGTGGGGTTGTCAATACGTTGAGTGAATTACGATCGCTATTCGGCGATCGGTTCAAGACGCCGAGGATTCTCTTCCCGGGCGGGCGGGCGCTACGGGGTGCGTGCATGCCGACGTAACGCCGGCCTCGCCAGAAGAGATGGCGGGGGCGCCTGGCCCGTTGTGCCGGACGGCGGGGCGTTGTGATGCGGATCGCGGTAGCGTGGCTGTGTACCTATTTGCGATCGCCCGCAGTGTCGCGGCGGATATCCGCAAGCGCCCACATCAGTAGTGCCAGTGGATGATGCCCGACTGCCGCCCCCAGCTGGGCAGCGTGAAGCCGATTCTGGAGAACCTGATGGTGCGTAAGGCGCTGGACTCGTTGAGCCCATCGCATGGGGGTGCGCTGAGGTCGTTGCACGAAGCAGGCCTGTCCCAGTCGCCGATTGCCGACCCCATCAGGCGACCGCTCGCGACGGGGCCGGTGCGACGGCTCGCGACGGGGCTGGTGCGACGGCTCGCGACGGGCTGGTGCGACCGCTCGCGACCGGGATGGACCGGATTGTTCACCGGCGGCTGGCACTGCGAGCCGAACTGGTCGAACGGGGATTCGATGCCCGATCGTGACGTGCTACACGTGGGGCATCCGGATGCCGCCGGTTGGGTGCTTGGTGCGCTGGATCCTGACGAGGCCGAGCGTTTCAAGGCGCATCTGGAGTCCTGCGACGATTGCCGCGCGGCGGTTGCAGAACTTCAGCCGGTGACCCGGATGCTCGAGGAAGCCGCGGCCGTCGCGGAGCACGCGGCCGTCGCGGAGCCCGCGGCACAAGGGGAGCCGCCCGCAGACCTGCGGGCCCGCACGCTCGCCAGCGTTGAGCGAGCCAAGAAGGCCGTCTAGCGGCGGTGGAACGTGCAGAATCAGAATCGTCGGCCCGCTGTCCTGATTGCCGCTGCGACCTAGTCAGGCATTCAACCGCGGCTTTTGGAAACCGCCGGGCCCGTACCTGGGAAACCGCCAGGACCCCCGAACAAGAAGGCAGCTGCTCAACCCGCCAGGTCCGGCCGCTGGTGGGGGAGTACTGGTGCGGGAGTAACCGAGAGCCACCCAGTCCTCTGAGCCCGTTGTGTACCATATCGTGTCGATCTGACCGCCGGTGCCCGGATACGAGACAACGATCCTGTGACGGAACGTTTGCCGTACGTGGTGGTCGATAAGCTGCATTGCTTATACTGTCGCCCTATTAGTCGCCATGTCCTTTCGCCGCAGCGTGACTGCACTGGGGGTCACTCATGACGGGTGTTGGCCGGCACACGGACGTGGGCATAATTGGTGGCCCGCGGCGGGACGGCTTCGCGATCTCTGGACTGGGTGCCGAGGCTGCACCCCACGTGAGCTAATGCAGCTCTGTGAGGTGGCCAGAACTGACGAGCAGGAGCGGCGGGCGATCGAAGAGGCCGGCCTCGTCGCGTTAGTGGCGGCGGGCGATGTGGGCGCGCCGCTAGCCGAGCTTTACCGTCGGTACGCGGGTCGGCTGTACGGATTCGGGCTGCAAGCGCTCGGTGACGCGCAGCTGGCTGAGGAGGTGGTGCAGGAGTGCTTCGTACGGTTGTGGCGGACGGCGGGCCGCTTCGATTCCACCCGCGCAAGCGTGGGTACGTACCTGTTCGTGATCGCGCGCAGCGTCGCGGTCGATGTGCGGAGGCGGTCGGCGAGCCGGCCGCTGGCAGTGCTGCCCGAGGGCACCGAACCGGCGGACCACGACGACATCGAAGAGCGGGTCACGCAGAGGCTGTCGATCCGCGCGGCGCTGGCGTCGCTCAGCCCGGCACATCGAGAGGTGATCATGCTTGCGCATGACGACGGGCTCACCCAAACGGAGATCGCCGAACGGCTTGCTATCCCGCTTGGCACAGTGAAAACCCGCATGTTCCACGGCTTGCGGGCGTTACGCTTGGCGCTGGCAGAACGAGGCTTCGATGTCTGAGGATTCGGCCGACGTGAGAGTGCATGCGGAAGTAGCCGGTTGGGTGCTCGGCTCGCTCGGCCCGCGTCAGTCGGCAGAGTACCCGGGTCATCTGCGCGAATGCGCCGGCTGCGCAGATGAGCTTGAACGGCTGGAGCCGGTTCGCCGGCTTCTCGACACCGCTGCGCCAGAAGCTGAGCTGCCGGCGTCCCTGCAGACCCGAACCTTGGATGCCGTGCGACGAGCGGCCGCCGCTCGTCAGCGGCGGCGCCGGACCACCTGGCTGACGTCCGCTGCGGCGGCCTGCGTCATCTTGCTCGCTGTCATCGCGGTCGCGGTCTTCAGGCCGCAACCGGGCGTATCCGTCCGCTTCGCGCTGGCCGCCGTCCCGCAGTCCGACGGCGGACTCGGCGGATCGGCTACGGGGCAGGTGACCGCGCACGAGACCACAAACGGGTGGTCCATTCAGCTGTCGGTCCGCGGCCTGAAAACCCTCGATGAGCACGGCTTCTACGAATGCTGGTACGCCACTGGCCTCGATGACCCTCCCCAACATCTGGACCGGATCAGCGCAGGCACCTTCGAAGTGAAGCCAGATGGTTCGGCCCTGGTGAGCATGTGGAGCTGGGCCGACCCGCGGAAGTTCAAGATCATGAAGATCACCCAAGAAAACGCGACCGGCCAGCCCGCCCAAACCGCTCGCGCTCCAGTGGCGCTGGAGGGGCACCTCCGGGCTTGACCTCAGGGTGCGTCTTCCAGCGGGTCTACGTCGGCTTCGTCGGTAAAGGACGTGGTGACTTGCACCTCCGGGCGGCGGACTTCCATCTGTGCCAGCCGTATGTACACGAGCCGGTCGGCCTTGGTCAGCGGTGGCTGGGTCACCGAACGGGGCCAGAGGCGATAGCGCAGGACGACGTTGATCTCTGCCGCCCACAACGTGAGCTGCGAGCCGAGGTAGAGCCACGACAGCAAGGTGATGACGACAGCGAAGACGCCGTAGGTCGGGCTGGCTTTCTGCAGCCCGCGGGTCACGTACCAGGTCCCGATAAGCTGCAGGGTTTCCCAGAATACCGTGGCGAGAACCGCTCCGAGCGCTACGTCGCGGATTCGTAGCGGCTCGGCGGTGAGCACCATGAAGGCGAGCAGGAAGAGCCCGAGGTTGACCAGGGCAGAGGCGGCGGCGGCGAGAACAGCGGCGCCGGTGCCGTGGGCGACCGTGGTGGCGATCGCGGCCAGCGCGGTGGAAGAGACCACCCCCAGCGCGAGCAGGCCGATGACGCCGAAGGTGCGCAGGTACCGTTTCCACCAGGTGGGCCAGTGGACGAACGGGATGTTCCAGACGGTGTTCATCGCGTTCTGCGACGCGAAGCCGATACCGAAGGTGCCGTACAGGGTGCCGACGACGCCGATGACCAGCGCTACCGTGTTCCCCTCAAGCGGATGGACCTCGGAGCGCAACTGATCCCCGATCACCGGAAAGTTCCCCAGCGCCGAATCGATCATTTGCTCGCGCAGCGCCGCGTTGCCTGATAGCGCGAAACCGAGGACGGTCGCCAGCAGCAACAGCAACGGGAACAGCGCGAACAGGCCGTAGTAGGCCATCAGCGCGGCCTTGCTCCCCGCCTGGTCGTTGCCGAATTTCTGCATGACGGCCCAGGGAAACGCGATCACCGTATGCCGCTGCTGGAAACTGTCGGCGCGGCGAACCTGCCGCTCGACCCAGCCAATCTGGCGCATCGTCGCTCCTGCCCATCACAAAGGGCAGCCGCACCGACTCGGGGTGATTGCTGGCGGCATCCGCTTGCCGATCACTGGCGTCCGCTCAATGGCCGGTGGCGGGCTGTGCGCCCGCAAGCTCCGCCCTCAAACGCATGCTCGCCCGGATGGCATGCCCGCGTCCTCACCTACGGCGGGCGATCGTGCGACCCCGACCTCACCCGACGCCTCGGCGCCGCGCCCCGCTGGCCGACGGCCACGCCGTTACGTAGCGGTCGGGCCGTCGCCCGTATCCGAGCTTCGCTGCTGGCCGCGTCGCACGGCTCCCAACAGGACCCGCGCGCCGGCGCCCAGAAGGGCGAGGTCGCCGAGCATCTGGATGATGAGCACCACTCGGGCAGCCTCCGACTTGGGCGTGATGTCCCCGAAACCGACCGTCGAGAACACGGTCACGCTGAAGTACAACGCATCCGTGCGGGTCAGCGGCTGGGTGAAGTTCGCCGCTGAGGCGCGTTCCATCACGAAGTACGTCGAGGCGAACACCAGCAGGTAGAGGGGAAGAATCAGGCCAAGCGCCTCGAACGCTCGCAGACCTGGATAGCGTGCGCCAGCGATGGTTCTGACCTGCCACACCGTGATGCCCGCGAAGATCAGCAGGCCGATCAGCACGCGCACCGCGGTGTCGCTATCCCATGGCCGGTCAAGTGGAAGCACGTAGTAGAGAATCACCAGCACCGTCGTGGTCAGGACACCGCGCAGCACCGCACGGAAAACGAGCCGCCTTCGTTTCGCCGCCGACAGTCCCTGGTACGGCACGTTCGTCATGTTCGCCCCCCACAAGCCCTAGTGAGGGCAAAAGGGTACGTGCTGGCAGGCAAGCCACGCACGGAGCCGGGTCCTGCGTCGGGTCCGGGAACCAGCTGGCCCATGATTCTCCTGAACGGCTGCCGCGCAATGGCGCACCCCGCAAGGGACTCGTGCCCCGCCCGTGCGAGCTGCGCTCATCCTCCCTGGGTGAGGCGGATCGGTGGCAGCGCGGCCAGGGTGAGAACTCTGGTGCGGACCTCCCATAGGGACTTCGTCGGCCACGGAGGGCTCGAAGATGTCGTCGTATCCAATGCTCAACCTGTTCCTGACAATGATGTGGTTCTTCCTGTGGGCCCTGTGGCTCTTCCTGCTGTTCTGGATCTTTTTGGATATCTTCCGCAGCCGCGACCTAAGCGGATGGGCCAAGGCCGGCTGGTTGATCTTCGTAATCGTGCTGCCATACCTCGGCGTGTTCATCTACCTGATAGCCCGGGGCGGCAGCATGCAGGAACGGCGGGCCGGCTAGAAGACGCCCCTAGACCCGATTGCCAATATGGTTGCCCGGCGCGGGCGCCTGTGGCCGGCACACGATGGCCCATCACTTGTCGTATCTGGCACATGGGCCATCGTGTGTCACCGGCCGCGGGTGATCTGGACGCCCGGGGATCAAGCGGCCGGTATGATCCGCCGGGACGGTGCTCGCAAGGGCGGTGACCGGGGTGCTGGGCGATCACGGTCTGCGGCGGCTGACATAGCGCCGCTGCGGCAGTCGGCGGCTGCTTTGGTCACCCGTACCGGGTGGCTACTGCTCCAGGTCGTTCAAGATAACGTCACAATGTGGCGCTGCCCGGAGGGCCACCGATGGCGAGGTCGCCGTAGACGACTACCCCGCAGGACGGCTACCCGCAGACTGAGGACGTGAGGGCGGGAGGGGGCCCGTGTCCGATATTAACGGCGACGAGGCCAAGGTGCCCGCGGGCCAGGACCAGGCGCCCGCGGGCGAGGCCAAGGTGCCCCCGGGCCAGGACCAGGCGCCCGCGGGCCAGGACCAGGCGCCCGCGGGCGAGGCCAAGGTGCCCGCGGGCGA
>DATIYI010000269.1:0-4333 GCA_035517695.1 Streptosporangiaceae bacterium | reverse complement strand
CGACACGGTAACGCCGGTCGAGCAGTCGCCCGACCAGGGGGTCCGCAAGCGTCGCGTCCATTTGCGATGAAGTCTACGGACAGTCGCCTCTGCTTCGCCCTGCCAAAGCAGCGGAAGCCGACCGATGCAGTGACCGACCGCTATCGAGAGCTGACGCTGAGCCGCCGCCGGGCCATTTAGCCGGGCCATTTCTAGGGAGGCGGAGCGTGTCGGAGCGGGCTCCGCCATGATGCCGCAGAGGCCGTTGCTCTACCTTATCCCGAGTGAGCATCTCGCGGGTCATCGTGGCTGGAGGCGGGCTTGCGGGCCTGCGTACCGTCGAGGCACTGCGCGGCAGGCGTTATGGCGGCGCCATCACGCTGGTCGGCGCCGAACCGCACGCCCCATACGACCGGCCGCCGCTGTCGAAGCAACTGCTGGCGGGCGCGGTCGACGACACGACGCTGGATGCCGATTTCGGCGCGCTCGGCGTCGAGTTCCGTGTTGCCGAGGCGGCCGTGGGCCTCGCTGACGGTGTGCTGATGACCGACCGCGGTGCGTACCCGTTCGACCGGCTTGTGGTGGCCACTGGCGCGGTCCCCGCGGTGCTTCCAGGCGACGGTGCGCAGCGCTTCTTGCGCACCATCGACGACGCGCGGTCGCTGCGCGACCTGCTGCGCCCGGGGCTGCGGCTCGCGGTGGCCGGCGCCGGGTGGATCGGCGCGGAGCTTGCGACGGCCGCGGCGGCGCGCGGTTGCCAGGTGACCGTGGTCGAGGCTGGGCAGGCGCCGCTTGCCGCGGCGATCGGCACGCAGGCGGGTGCGCAGACGCAGCGGTGGTATGCCGAGGCCGACGTTGACCTGCGGCTCGGCACGGCCGTGGAGTCCGTGCATCCGGGCGGGCTTGTGCTGGCGGGGGGCTCGTATCTAGCTGCGGACGAGATCGTGACCGCGGTCGGTGTCCGGCCTGCCGTCGCGTGGCTCACCGAGTGCGGCATCGGGCTACACAATGGCGTCGCCGTGGACGAAGGGTTGCATTCATCGATGGCTGACGTGTTTGCGGTCGGGGACTGCGCCGCGTTCTGGTCTCGCAGGTACGGGCGCAGGCTGCGGGTCGAGCACTGGGACAACGCGCTGCGCGCGCCGGAAGTTGTGGCGGCGAACGTGCTAGGCGAGAGCGAGGTGTACGACCCGGTGCCGTACTTCTGGTCGGAGCAGTTCGGCCGGATGGTGCAGTACATCGGCCATTACGAGGCAGCCGACCGCATGGTATGGCGGGGCGACCCGGCTGGGCAGCGGTGGAGCACGTGCTGGCTGGCGGGCGACCGACTGGCCGCGGTGCTTGCCGTGGACCGGCCCCGCGACCTCGCGCAGGGCCGCCGTGTTGTTGCATCAGGCGCCCCGGTGGATCAGGATCGGCTCGCGGACCCGGATATCCCTTTGCCCGATGCCATCATTACACCTACATGAGTAGCAGGGGTGACAGCTGCGATGAGTGAGTTTGACTGCGTGCAGGACGTGGGAAATTGGGATACGTGGCACAGATAGACCTTGAGACCGACGCACACGTCGGTGACTGGCTGAGCCTTTCCGAGGTCGCCAGGCGACTCGCCATCCCCGGCGCACGCGTCAAGCAGCTGCTGCGGGACCACAAGCTGCTCGGCGTCACCCGGCCGGACGGCACTTTGGCGGTGCCAGCCGCCTTTATCGACGGCAACCAGGTAGTGAAGGGCCTCTGCGGCACGCTCACCCTGCTTTTCGACTGCGGGTTCGACGACCTTG
Organism: Streptosporangiaceae bacterium; assembly: GCA_035517695.1. GTDB lineage: Bacteria > Actinomycetota > Actinomycetes > Streptosporangiales > Streptosporangiaceae > DATFVJ01. Next base: position 2,573 of record DATIYI010000269.1, on the reverse strand, counting down.
AGGCGCTGCGCTGGCTGTTCACCGCCGACGAGTCGCTACCAGGTACACCGATCCAGGCCATCGCCGCAAACCGGCGTACCGAGGTGAACCGGAGGGCACAAGCGCTCGCGTTCTGAGCCAGGAAGGCGACAGGTCGATCGCGCTCGAAACCACAACCCACGATCGCGCTCGAAACCACAACCCACGTCCGAGCGCTCGCCTGACCTGGCAGCGTCGTCATCCTGCGCGGCTTGTCCGCCCAGCGGGCACCAGACCTCGCCGCGTCGTTCGCCCCGGACCACGGCGATCCTGGACGCCGACCCGCTGTGAGGCGTGGCTCTCGGACACCGCCAGGTGGAGTGGCCTGGCGCCCACCTTGTGGTCGCGGGGTAATCATGCTGCTACTTCCTGGTTAGCTCCATCACGTGCAGTTGTCCCATCCTCGCCCTGGATTGAGGACTTATAGTGCCAATATTCTGCCGCGCCCTAGGTGCGGCGGACCGACAGATTTGCCGGCGAGGCGGAACGGGACAGCCCATGAGCCACTGGAACCCTTCCTCCAGCGGCTGGGATCCCTCCCAAGATGAGCCCGCCAGCGACTCGGCTGACCTTGACCCCGGATTCCGGTCGAGCCCCGCATATCCGTCTGGTACCACATATCCCTCCAGTACCGCATATCCCTCTGGCCCCGCATATCCCTCTGGCCCCGCATACCCCTCCAGCGCCGCATATCCTTCCGGCCCCGGGTACCCCTCAGACGGCGGGTACCTGCACGGCCCTGAGACCGGGGCGTGGGAACAGGAACCATGGGGCGGCCCGCAGCCTCCCGGCGCCGACCCGCGGCCGCCCGGCGCTGGGCCGCAACCGTCGGACACCGGGTCGTGGCCGCAGTCCGACCCGGACCAGCAGCCGCAGCTGGCGCCCGCGCCGATATGGGAGGACCCGGCGCCACGAACGGAATCTGCGCCGCCGATATGGGAGGACCAGCAGCCGCCAAAGGCTTATCTGCGGCAGCAGCCCGAGCCTCCTGGCCCCCCTGGCCGCCGCACTAGAACGATCGTGATCACGTTGCTCGTGATCGTGCTGTTCGCCGCAGGCGGAACGGTGCTTGCGCTCAAAATGCGCGCAGGCGGCAGGCATCCTGCGGCCGCGGCGCCCGGCCACAGCGCGACGCCAAGCGACAGCGCGACGCCAAGCGACAGCGCGACGCCAAGCCAGCCGCAGGCCCCGTCGGCCCAGCCGTCACCACACGTCACCCCGACACCGGCACACACCGCTGCGCGCTCATCCCGGCCGCCCAGCGCGCCGGTTGGCCGCGCCGCCGTCGCGGTCGCCCCCGCCGCGGTGACAGACCCGGCCGCGGCGTCGGTGGCGAGCTTCCTCACCAGCTATTTCACCGCTATCAACGGGCATGATTATCACCGTTTCCGCTCCCTGCTCGACCAGCGGATGCGGCGGGTCGAGACTGCGCAGCGATTCGCCGCCGGGTTCCGCTCCACCACAGACTCCGGCGCCATACTCATCGGCCTGGCACCGACGACGGGCGGCCGCGTCGCCGCGATCGTGGAGTTCACCAGCCATCAGTCGCCCGCGGAAAGTCCAGGCCGCTTAGCGTGCACGCACTGGACCATCACGCTTTACCTCCAGCCAGATAGCGGCAGCTACCTGATCGGCGTTCCGGCCGCGGGCTACCAGGCCTCACAGCGGGCGTGTTAGCGTGACAGGCCGTGCGGCGCACGCCCGGCTAAGTGGCGTCTCACCTGGGCTGGGGCTAGTGCGTCACGTTGTGGTGGAATCGGTTCGCCAGGTTGGGTGGGTTCGCCGGTCAGCACCTTGCCCATGTTGTCGATCATGGACCCGTGAATCATGGTGATGGAGCGTTCCGGGAGTGTCTCGTAATCTCTGCATGCCCGCGATGGGCATGAACCAGCCGAAGGTGCGCTCAACGGCCGCCGGGGTATGGGGTGGAACCCGTTTCGGCCGGGTGTAGATCTTCACGCGGACACCATGGCGGGCGCCTTCAGCAGCCCGGGAGTGCCGGTGGCAATGTTCCGCTTACGCCTTGATCTTTTTCGCGGACATCCACTCCTTGGGTGGCTTCCGGTGCGTTTGCACGAGGTCGTGACGGACGGCGCAGCCAAGATAGCCGTGGTCGGCTCAACTGACCGGCCGGCGTGCTCACGGGCCGTGCGCCGCAGCAGGAGGTCGTGCGTGCATCACCTCGGGTTGACGATCTCCCGCGGGTCATGCAACGGTTCCGCCAGGCGGAGCCTGGCCGCTGCTCGTTCCGCCCGCCACTTCCGCAGCACGGGCTCGATCACAGCCCACCGGGCATCAGGCAGATCAGTCGCATACGGCAGTCGCTCGATCACAACGCTGAGCAATAGCCCTAACCCGGCAAGGCGGGGATTGCTGCAACGGTTTCTGCCCGCACCTTGGGCAGTGGCCACGGGGCTGTTAGTAGGGATCGGCGGTGGTCCGGTAGGTCCGCCGGGATGGGGCGGTCCAGTGGAAGATGCCTGGCTGGGGCTGGGTGAGTTGCCAGCCGGGAGCCTGCTTGACTTGGTGGTGCCGGCGGCACAGGGGTCCGAGGT
>DATIYI010000268.1:0-3291 GCA_035517695.1 Streptosporangiaceae bacterium | reverse complement strand
CCCACAAGCCGGCCAGGGCGATGTAGCCGCCGACGCCGAGCGCGGCGATCGCGCCGACGTTCTGCGCGGCCGACGCGGTGCCCAAGATCACGCTGACCAGCAGCGCGGTCAGCACGATCTCCATCAGCAGGGCCTGCCAGTCCTTGTACCCCGGCCCCGGCAGCGTGGCCCCCAGGTGCTCGGTGTTCCCGAATATCCAGCGCAGGAACAGGCAGGCCAGAGTGGCGCCGATGAGCTGGTTGATGATGTAGCCCGGGACCCGCTTCCACGGGAAGTCCCCGCGCAGCGCGAAGGCCAGCGACACGGCCGGGTTCAGGTGCGCGCCGGAGACCGCGCCCATGAACAAGATGATCGCCATCACCATCAGGCCCGGGGCCACGACCGCGGCGGCCAGGCTGATCTGCCCCTTGGCGTGCAGCAGCCCGCCGCCGGCGGCGGCCAGCACCAGCGCGAAGGTGCCCAGCAGCTCCGAGAACAGCCGCCGCCATTCCTTGCGCGGGTCGTCGAAGTCCTTTCGGTTCCCGAACTCAAGCTGAAGGATGTGGTGCGTGCGCGCGAACGCCGTCCCCAGCGCCGCCGGGTCGACCTGCTGGGCCGCCGGGCCGCTGACAGCATCCGCCCCCTGTCCGGCCGCGTGCTGGCCCGGACCATCCGCCCGGCTCACCGGCACGTTGTCTGCCATGCCCTGATCCTTCCCGTCAAGCGCACCGACATTGCTTCGCAGTGAGGAGCGTAAGCCTGCGCTCCGATCCTCGCCCGTGCGACGGGAACGGGCCCAGCTCCCGCCGTCCTCGCGCTGCCGCGCGACGTCAGTCCTCGGGCGCAGTCCCGTTCCAGTTCTCCTGGTCCTTATCGTTCTTCCCGGCGCGGACGGCAGGCCAGGGACTAAGGTCCCCGCCGCAGCGCAGGAGTCGGGCAACCGGGCCCTGGGCAGACGGGCGGCCAGGACTGGTGGACCCTGGGATTCGAGGCGACCGGCCCCGCCGATCTGCTCCGCCCCGAGCTCCAGGCCACCGCCGCGCTCGTGTTCGCCCAAGCCCTGCCCGGTGGCGTGGAACCCGGCCCGGACGACTCCAGGTCCTACGCGCAGTGGCTGTGCTGGCCGCCGGGCGCCGAGAGTAGACGCTGACGCCTAAGGACCTCCCTCTGCCGGATGATGAGTTTCCCGGTTCCGCCCGCCGCTGGCTGCCCGCGATAAGGCAGCAGCGCTAAGTAGATCTGGCCTATTGCGTACTATCTCAAGCGCGGCTTACATAGGTGTCCATCAACGCAGAGCTGGTGCTGGTTTGCCGACCGCTGGGTAAGGGTCAGAGCGTGGCGTTTTGCTCCAGCTGCCAGTGGAGATGAGCGAAGCTCAGCCCGCTCCAGCGGTCGGTGATCATGCCGTCACTGTCGATGCGCACAGTGTCGGAGCCGTTGAGTACCAGGTCCTTGCCGGTCGGCTCGTATACCCGGTCGGAACCGGGAAGCACCAGCGGGCCGCGGTCATGAACGTAGGTCACGACCATGCTCGCACCCACGAGGTCTCCGGGGTCAGCACCTCCGGCCAGCATAGACAGGGCCGCGCCGTCCTCGATCCACGTCACCGTGGCAGAGCGGACAGTGGTGCAGGCGCTGTTGATGCGCTCGCGGAATTGCTCCATGGCCTCGATCCCCGCGCCTTCGGGCGGGCGCTGACCGCCGGGGAGCAAGTCGTGCGGCCAGAAGCTCGTCGCGAACCGGGACTTCATGTCCACGGGCTCCAGGAGGGCTTCAAGGTAGCCCAGGAAGATCTTCCTCTTGCTGCGCTCCTCCTCGTTGCGGGGCTGACTGCCTCGGGTCCTACGCCCACGGGATCGCGGGCGGGGATGCGCTGGAGTGACGCTAGCCCTGAGGCGCGAGCGCAAAAGTTCCTTGCCTATTTCGGCGCCCTTGCGGCGGTGAACCCGTCGGCTGATCACGGCTGCGCCGGCACGATCAGCTCGCGGCCTCGGTAGAACCCCTCCTGCTCGCTCAGGACGTACGGAGCCATCGCCGCACGCCGGCGCGTTTCCTCCCACGATGCCCGCCATGTATCACATGCGTCCTTGGAGACCCACGACGACACGGCGATGATCTCCTGCTCGTCGTCAGACCAGTATGCGTACGCGTGCAGCATGCCGTCGGGATGACGCTCGGGCCGCCAGGTCCGCTTGAAGTCAGCCAGCGTACCTGGCTTGATCCGGCGCGTTGTCATCCAGACAAAGCTCTCCTCCATCGCAGCCTCCTCCAGACCGGCGCGAGATGGCCGCTGCTGACCCGGCCGACGGCAACCTGGGATGTCTTACCGATTATTCCTCGTGCCAGGTCAGCAAGGCCGGGGGCGGATCAGGACGCGCCCGTCACGCGGCCAAGAGCGGCAGCTGCGAGAGCTACCGACCTGATGGACTAACGACGTCGCCGTCGCGGAGCCCGCCGTCGGCATGAGAGCATGACGCACGAAAGGCCCGCCTGCATCGGTGACCGGGAGGGAGCTGGCACTGAAATCAGGGCGCGCATCCTGGTCCGTTCGGGCTCATGGTCTTTTGCCAGGGTACGGCGGGTCAGACCGGTAGCGGTGACCGACCGGGCCGGACGCCGGGCGCCAGCGGATGCTCGCCGATGCGGTCAGCGAGGCCGGAGCACGTACCGCCACGGAGCCAGAGCTCGGGACGCCGCGGGACCGGGCTCGTGTGAGGAGGACACGGTCGTCACGCCGCTACCCGCCCCGGCCGTCGGGCGGAGCCGGCTTGTCGCATTGTGTCAGCGCTGCCGTGGAGGTCCGGTGGTCAACGTGGTCGACCTGATGCGGCTGGAGACGCCGTCGGAGCACCGCATGGCATGTCCGACGCCGAGTTCGGCGCGCTGTTCACCAAGGACAAGCCGGTGATCTTCGCCTACCGCGGGTACCCGTGGCTGATCTACCGGCTGACCTACCGGCGGCACGGGCACGACAACCTGCATGTGCGCGGCTACAAGGAGCAGGGCACGACCACCACCCCCGTTCGACATGGTCATGCTGAACGACCTGGACCGGTCCCACCTGGTCATGGACGTGATCGACCGGGTGCCGGGGCTCGCCTCGTCGGCAGGCCACGTCGGCAGCTGATGGTAGACAAGCGTATTAACTGCCGCGCCTATACCCGCGAGCATGGCGACGACGCCCGAGATCACGAACTGGAAGTGCTCGCCACTGCGGTGCGCCCGCAGCCACCGGTATGGCGGGGCGCAATGACCCCGGAGACGGCGGCTCTTGGCAATCGCACGTCCGCGGGTATGGACTGATGAAGGAAG
>DATIYI010000267.1:0-78909 GCA_035517695.1 Streptosporangiaceae bacterium | reverse complement strand
CGGGCCACGCGCGACGAATCCGCCCGCGGCGAGCAGGCCAAGGCAGCTCAGCGTGGTATCGAGGGCCACGCCCGCGGATACCGCGATCGTCGCGGGTCCCGCACCACCGCGTGCCGGCACCGCTTCCAGCACCCGCATTGTGAGCGGATCAAGCTCGGCCGCCGCGATGACCGGGCCAGGCGCGGCCAGTTGCTCACCCACGCCCGCGACGTCTTCAAGCACGTCTGCTGGGCTCGTCACGCACACCGCACCCCACTCGCGCATGATCCAGTGACATCCAGCCGAGCAATCGGACGTGACGGGCCCAGGCACCGCCATCAGCGGCCGGCACAGATCCCTGGCATGCCTGGCGGTGCTCAGCGCGCCGCTACGGCGGCGCGCCTCGACGACAACGGTGCCACGGCTCAAAGCGGCTATCACCCTGTTCCTCGCCAAAAACCTTGTCCTGGTGGGATTGCGGCCCGGTGGCCATTCGCTCACGAGCAGGCCCCCCGCGGCGATGCCGGCGAACATATCGTGGTTCCCCTGCGGGTATGGGTTGTCGACACCGCACGCCAGAACGCAAATCGTGATCCCCTCCGCAGCGAGCGCGCCGCGATGCGCGGACCCGTCGATCCCGTACGCACCGCCCGACACGACCGCCCAACCCCGGCCGGCCAGACCCGCTGCCAGTTCAGCCGAGACGTGCGAGCCGTAGGCGGTCGCGGCGCGAGCACCGACCACCGACACCGACCGCAGGCAACTGTGCCGCAAGTCCGCGCTTCCGCGCAGCCACAGGGCATACGGCCGGGCGTCCCCGAGAACGTCGAGCTGTGTCGGCCACTCCGGCTCCCCGGGGCAGACCAGCCGGATGCCGGCGCGTTCGGCAGCCCGCAGGGCACGCTCGTCAGGTATCTCGGCCAGCCGGGCTCGCCAGTTCGGCATCGACCGGCCGACCGCCGCCGCCAGCCTGTTGCCCTGATCCCCGGCAACCGTCGCTCCCGCGGGAATCCGGCCGGCCCTGATCGCGGCGACCAGGTCCTGCGGCCCGAAGGTTCGCAGCACAGCGCCGACGGCGTTGTCACCGGGCTCCACGAGGTAGGTCAGCGCGGCGCGAGCCAGGCGCTGCCCGTCAGCTGTATCGCTCATTGCGTCACACCGAGCCACAGACCGAGCGCATATCCCGTCTCGTCCGCGGTGGGCCGCGCCTTACCGGCCAGATCAGCCAGCGTCCAGGAAACCCGCAAGACACGGTCGACCCCCCGGGCGCTGATCTGGCCGAGTTCCACCGCGCGCTCCACCCGGGCGAGGGCACCCGGCGCCGGCCGGAACCTGCGCCGCAGCTCGCTGCCCGGGATCTGCGCGTTGAGCCGCCACGGGGTACCCGCCAGCCGGCAGGCAACACGCTCACGCGCCAACTCGACGCGTTTGGCCACGGTCGCGCTGCTTTCCGCGAATCGCCGGTCGCTCAGCAGCTCAGCCCGGCCGACCGGCAGCAGCTCGACCTTGACATCGACGCGATCAAGCAACGGGCCAGATAACCGGCCCAGATATCTGCGCCTGGCCATCGGGGTACACACGCAGGCCGCTTTCGGTCCGCCGCCGCGCGCGCACGGGCACGGATTGGCCGCGAGCACCAGCGTGAACCTTGCCGGGAAACGCGCCGTCAGCCCAGCGCGCGCAACGACAACCTCACCCGACTCCAACGGCTGGCGCAGCGCATCGAGCACGTCACGACTGAACTCGGGTGCTTCATCAAGAAACAGCACCCCGAGGTGGGCAAGTGACACAGCACCCGGCCGAATGATCCCACTTCCGCCACCAACGATCGCCGCCTTGGTGGCCGTATGGTGAGGCCCGCAAAACGGTGGCTCGGTCACAAGCGGGCGGCCAGGCGGAAGCACACCCGCCACCGAGTGGACCGATGTCACCTCAAGCGAGGCCGCCACGTCCAGACGGGGCAGGACGGTCGGAAGCCGTTCCGCGAGCATCGTCTTACCCGCCCCCGGCGGCCCGAGCATCGATAGATGATGACCTCCCGCAGCGCAGATCTCGACCGCCCGGCGTGCGACGGGCTGGCCGAGCACGTCGGCGAGGTCGATGGCGGTCTGGTCACTTGACGTGACCAGACTGGAACCCATCCCAGGCGCTGCGATAGTTCGCGATTCTGGCGTACCGCCGTTGGCGTGGCTTTTCGCCATTCCGCTGCGCTGCGCCCGGTCGGCCTCGGCTTTCCCAGACCGCCACGGACCGGTCGCCGTGGCGCCGCCAGGCATCGCGAATTCGTGAGTCGATCCGGGAAACGTTCCGCCCTCGATAACCTCCACCGGTTCGGTCCCCGCTGGGCAACGCTCTCCCCGCAGGTGCGCGAGCAAGGCGGCGAGCGACGGAACGGCAAGCACCCGGACGCCCGGCATCAGCGCCGCCTCTGGCGCATTCATCTGCGGCACCGCCACGGTGGTGAAGCCGGCGCCCGCGGCGCTCGCCGTGGCCGGCAGGACGCCTCGCACAGACCGCAACCGGCCGTCGAGACCGAGTTCGCCAAGAAGCACGAGCCCAGCAAGCGCCACGAGCGGCAGCACGCCAGCCGCAGCCAGGATCGCCACGGCGATGCTGAGATCGAAGCCGCTGCCCCGTTTCGGCAGGCTAGCCGGAGATAACCCAACCGTGATCTTGCGCTGTGGCCATTCCTGGTCGCTGTTCGCGATCGCCGACCGGATCCGATCGCGCGCCTCGCGCAGTGCCGTATCTGGGAGCCCCACAAGCAGAAGCCCAACCAGGCCGTTGGCGATATCGGCCTCAACTTCGACCGTGTGGCCCTCTACACCGACGAGCGCGATCGAGTAGGCGCGGGCGAGCGGCATCTAGCCCACCCCTCGAACATGCTCGATCGCATAGGTGCCGCCGCGGTCGCGAGTTAGCCCGACCGCATCGATCCTGATCCCGTCGAACAAGATGCCGTGGGCGGAAATCCAGCGGACAGCCAGGCGTCTGAGCCGAGATCTCTTCTCCCACGTGATCGATTCGAGTGGCGTGCCGTAACGGCTTCCCGAGCGCGTCTTGACCTCGCACACCACTAGCGTGCGGCGCTCGGCAGCGACGATGTCCAGTTCGCCGTCAGCGCACCGCCAGTTACGGCTCAGTATCCGCAGGCCTGCCGCCTCCAGAAAGTTCGCGGCGACCTCCTCGCCTTGCCTGCCAAGGGCATCCTTGGGATGCAATGTCACCACCTCCGCTTTCAACGATGACGGCAGCAACAGCGACGAGAGCCGGTACGACGAGGGCTGTGGAGGGCGGACGGTTACGACATTCTCCTGTGCGTACTCCGGCCTAAATGTCAGACCCCTGTGCTATCTCGCGGACTCGGTAAGATCGGCCCCGGACCCCCGAAGGTCGTATCCGGCGATTTAGTGGTATCCGGCGAGTTAGTGTTACCACAGGCCGCGAAGGCCCCTGTTCCCAGAGGAACCGCTCGGCCTGCGGTCCCCGCCTTGCCCCGTACGGCCATCGACGATGAAGCTCGGGAAGCCCACTGATGTGGAGATCCGCCGACGGCCAACATGCCGTCGTGCCGTGTCGATCCTTAGGTCGGGAATCCCGGCTTGTCCTCGGGAAGCTCCAAGTCGCTTTGCGCGAGTTCCTCGATGTTCACGTCCTTGAAGGTGACGACCCGCACATTCTTCACAAACCGCGCCGGCCTGTACATGTCCCACACCCAGGCGTCCTGCATGGTGACCTCGAAGAACACCTCACCGTTGTCGGCCGTCCGCACGTTGAGGTTGACCTCATTGGTGAGATAGAAGCGGCGCTCGGTCTCGACCACATGGGTGAACAGCCCGACCACGTCCCGATATTCGCGGTAGAGCTGCAACTCCATCTCGGTCTCGTATTTCTCGAGATCCTCTGCGCTCATGGTGTCCCCTCCGATCAGGCGGCCGGACTAGAAGGCGCCGGAAGTCTCCTCCGCCAGCTCCGCCTTGGCTGCGTAGCCAGCCCCGTTGGCTGCACCGCCGGCCGCCGGCACGCCACTCCTGGCACCATCGACAATGCGGGCCACGTCCGCCATCCCTCCATTGTCCGGCATCGGCCGCGCGCCTGCGTCGCGCCGCTGGATCGCGCACATGACGTTCACGTAGCTGAAGCGGTGCTCCGGGCACGGACCATGCTCGGCGAGCGCCTGAGTGTGGCGCCTCGTCGAGTAACCCTTGTGCTCGGCGAAGTCGTAGGCCGGATATCGGTCATGCAGCTTCGTCATGATCCGGTCCCTGGTCACCTTCGCCACGACAGAAGCGGCGGCGACACAGGCAGCGACCTGGTCCCCCTTCCACATCGCCAGGGCTGGGACAGTCAGACCACTAACCGGGAAGCCGTCCGTGAGCACATAGCCGGGCCGACAGGAAATGCCGGCGAGCGCGCGGCGCATGCCCGCGATGTTGCATACGTGCAGCCCGAGACGGTCGATTTCGCCAGGCGGGATCACGACCGTGTGCCAGGACAGCGCATTAGCCACAACCTCACGGTAGACCTGATCCCGCACGGCTGGAGTGAGGGCCTTCGAGTCAGCTAGCTGCGGCACCGGCGGATCCGGGGTGGGAAACACCACGGCTGCGACCACCAGGGGACCCGCGCACGCGCCGCGGCCCGCTTCGTCAATTCCGGCTATCGGTGCGAGGCCCGCGCGAGCCAGCACACGTTCGTACCCGGACAGGCCGGCCCCCCGGCGTGGCGTGTATCCCAGCGGGCGCAGCACGGATCGGCTAGGCGGACCGGTTGGCGCACCCACGGCGCGGTCCGCTTCCCCGTCGGTCGCCCGACCGCCGCGGGGGGGATCGGAGATCACTCTGGTGTCAGGGTCAGCAACAACACCGGGTGCGATCTCCGGCAAACCATCCGTCACACTAGTGGCCGCCTCGTCTACGACACGATCACTGTCGGGGTCCTCAATCCTGCCGGGCACCACGTCCCATGCAGGCATCCCGCGTTCCAGGCTCATCATGACACTTGGCAGGGTACGTCCGATCGCCACGGTCCTCCGCAGGATCGGCCCATCAAGGCGGGTTCCGTAGAGGTAGCGCCGTTGTGCCGGGTATCCGGCTCGCCGGGCGGGCCAAAGGGGATTGAACCGCCCGCTGCTGCGCCTGCGGTTCGGCCGGGCCCTCGCCTAACCATTCGATACGGATACCGGGCCGCATCGCGTCAGCCCGGCACTCCGCCCGCGAAGTCCCGGCGGCCCATGCGGATCCGGCGCTGAACCAGTGCCAGGGGAATGGCACCCACGACGCCGAAGGCCAACGGTGCGGCGGGCGCTGTCGCCGCGAACGCCTTCTGCTCGAAGGTGGCTGGAATGGGCAGGACGCCGAGCCTATTGAGTGGCCACACGACCACAAATGCGCGACCGATCACCTTGGACTCAGGGACAGCGCCACCGCCGGGGTCACCTCGATGCTCACGGGAGTCGTAGGACACGGCCCTGTGATCACCCATGACCCACAGTTCGCCAGCTGGAACGGTTACCTGGAACCGAAGCAGCGACGGGGCGTTCCCCGGATAGAGATACGAGGTCTCGTTGAGCGGGACACCGTTGACCGTGACCCGGCCTCGCGCGTCGCAACATGCCACGCGGTCACCCGGCAGCCCGATCACGCGCTTGACGTAGTCTTTCTCGCCCGCAGTGACGCCGAACGCGGAGCCAACCCAGTCGGCGAAACGCCTGATGGGATTGGACGGCGCGGTCTGTGGAACCGCCGGGTCCCACGAATCCAAGCCGTCGAAGACGACTATGTCGCCCCGATGGATGCTGCGCAGATGGTAAACGACTTTATTCACTAGTACCCGGTCGCCGATTTTAAGAGTATTCTCCATCGATGACGAGGGAATATAGAAGGCTTGTATCGCGAATACCTTGATAATCACGGTAAGCGCGAGTGCTATCACGACAAGGATGGGCAGTTCGCGCCAGAACGAGCGGCGCCGCTTCGTTGCCGCCTGCTCCCGCGCGCCGTCATCGCCAGGACCAGCAAGCTCGGCGTCGCCCTGGGTGGTGCCACCCCCTATCGGCACATCACTCGCCTCGGCGTCATCCGGGCGGCGGTCCCCCTGGTGGACATCGCCATCAACGTCCCGCCCTTCGCCGCCATGATCATGCGCCTGCGTCATCGCGGGCTGGCGTGGCCCCTGCTCGTCGTCCATCGAATTGAGCTTATCGCTGGGCCAGCGTGCGAACCGCAACAACGCCGCCGCTCCGGCTACCCTCTGTGCAATGGGACGTTAATTCAGGCCACAAATCAAGGTCAAGCTCCTAAAAGGGACGACAGAATCACAGGCCGACGATTGGCCGCGGCCCAGTGCCATGTGGCGGCGGCGGCCCAGTGCCATGTGGCGGCGGCCCAGTGCCATGTGGCGGCGGCGGCCCAGTGCCATGTGGCGGCGGCCCAGTGCCATGTGGCAACGGTATGGGCCATTTGGCAACGGTACGGCGGTGGCCGAGCCGTTGGGCACCAAGGCCCAGCCTTCCGGTGCGAGCCGATGCCCGGCCCCTCGCACGCCGGTTGCCCCGGCGAGCCACTGCCCGCCGACACCCGGTCCCAGCGACAGCGGCGCACGACCAGGAGCAGCGGCTCCTAAGGTGACCGAACCCAAGGGAAGCCGTGGTCCTTACCGCGCCTGATATTTCATGATTGCTGAGCAGGGCCGACTTTCGTCATGAATTACGAGTCAGATCGGCGACGCCTGCGGAACCGCCGCACCATCCAGACCGCAGGCACCGCCCCGACAATGCCCCCAGCCAGAGGCATCACAGGCGCGGTCGTGCCCGCGGCTTCGAGCGCTGCTTGTTTGAAGGTTCCGGGGATCGGCAGCATTTGTAGTTGTGACGGCGGCCAGATGACCACGAACGCCCTGCCGACTACCTCATTGATGGGGATAGTGCCCTCCCCGGGACCTTCCATGTGGTATCTGGAGTCGGCCGAGTCGGCGCGGTGGTCGCCCATCACCCAGAGCCTGCCCGGCGGTACTACGATCTTGAACTGCTGCAGCGACGGGTTGCTACCTGGGTAGAGATACGCACTCTCGTGCAGCGGAACCCCGTTAACAGTGATCTGACCGTCGCTGTTACAACACACCACGCGATCGCCCGGCAGGCCGATGACCCGCTTGATGTAGTCCGTCCCATCCGTCTCAAGGCCCACCCAGCGCAGTACGTCGTGGTATCCGCGAGGGATAGCGCTCTCGGACGGCGCTGATGCGACCGCCGGATCCCAGGAGCCCTGACCGTTGAACACCACGATGTCGCCGCGGTCAATCCCGCGGAAGTCGTAGACGGCCTTGTTGACGAGCACTCGGTCGCCGATCAGAAGCGTGTCTTCCATCGATCCCGATGGGATGCGGTACGCCTGGACCGCGAATGCCTTGATCAGCAACGCAAGTATGAGAGCGACCGCCACGAGTATCGGCAGCTCACGCCAGAAAGACCGTCGTCGGGCCGCGGGCGCCTCGGCGGGTTCTGCCATCGCTGGCGATTGAGACTGGTCAGCGGCCAGTGTGGTCGCGCCGTTCCCTGATCCGCGCTGCCTTTCCGCGCAACGACCGCAGGTAGTAGAGCTTCGCGCGGCGAACCCGCCCCCGAGTCACCACCTCGATCTTGTCGATCGACGGGCTGTGAACTGGGAATGTGCGCTCAACACCCACACCATAACTAATCTTGCGGACGGTGAACGTCTCACGCCCCCCGCCGCCCTGCCGGCGGATCACGACGCCCTGGAAGACCTGGATCCGGGATCGGGTGCCCTCCTTGACACGCACGTGCACCTTCAACGTGTCACCCGGGCGGAAGCTGGGGATGTCCGAGCGGAGCTGGGCCCGCTCAAGCTCGGCGATCGCGGTGTGCATGACGGCGTTCCTCTAATTAATCGCGCGTTCGCGGGCGGTGCATAGCGCCCCGGACATGGCTTAGGGTTTCCCGAATCACGGCCCCGGCGCAGGCTTTCCAGGCCGGGCGGCGGCTTTCAGTGTGCCACATCTTCGGAGCGCACATGAATGCCAGCCTCGGACAGCACCTCAAGGTCCCGGTGGTCGAGGGCAGCGAGATCGAGCATTCCGATCATCTCCGGGCGCATCGCTGCGGTCCGCCGCAGTGCGGCATCGCGCCGCCAGCGTGCGATCGCCGCATGATTCCCAGAGAGCAGCACGGATGGAACCTCACGCTCACGCCAGACTCGCGGTTTCGTATAAACGGGGCCTTCAAGCAGGCCCGCCATGCCACCCGCGACCTCAGGCGCACCCATGCGGCTCGGAATTCCGGTGGGGCTAATAGTGCCGGTGGGGCTGGAAGCGCCGGTGGGTCTGGAGGCGCCGGTGGGGGCGGGGCTGGAAGTGCCGGTAGGGCTAGAAGTGCCGATGGGGGCGGGGCTGGAAGTGCCGGTAGGGCTAGAAGTGCCGATGGGACTGGACGTGCCGGTGGGACCCGGCGCAGGCCCAGGACCGGGCCCAGGCCCAGGACCGGGCCCAGATCCAGGCCAGGAAGGTGGCACACCGTACCCGCCGAACGAATCATCCGCGAGGGACTCCGCGTTCCCGACCACGCCAGGCACCAGGCGGCAGATCGCCTCCACCATGACCAGCACGGCGGCCTCACCGCCACCGAGGACGTAGTCACCGATGCTTAGCTCGTCTACCGGCATCATGGTCCTAGCCTCGTCGATGACGCGCGCATCAATGCCCTCGTAGCGACCGCAGGCGAACACGAGTTGCGGCGCGCGCGCAAAGCGCGCCGCAACCTGCTGGTTGAACGGGCGACCGCTTGGCGTTGGCACGACCAGTCGCGGCGCCGCGTCCGGACCGGCTGCCGCGACCGCATCCAGTGCGTCACCCCACGGCCCGGCTTTCATCACCATCCCTGGACCACCGCCGTACGGCGTGTCGTCGACGCTGTGGTGCGCATCGCGCGCCCAGTTCCTGAGGTCGTGCACGTTGAGGCGGATATCACCACGTGCTGCCGCCTTGCCGATGAGCGACATGCGCAGCGGCTCAAAATACCCAGGAAAGATGGTGATGATGTCGATCCGCATGACGGTCAGGCCGGTTCGTTCTGCTCGAGGAGGCCCATCGGCGGGTCGATGAGCAGACGCCCGGCCCGCACATCGACCTCAGGCACGATAGCGGCGACGAATGGCACGAGAATCTCTGCCGCACCCGACGCCGTCCGTACCACCAGGAGGTCCTGACCATGATGGCGGACGTCGGCCACCGTCCCGACATGACGGCCGGCCACGGTGACCACGTCCAGCCCGATCAGCTGATAGTCGTTGTATTCGTCCGGGTCGTCAGGCGCGGGTACGTCGGCAGAGTCGATGACCAGCCACGTGCCGCGCACCTGCTGCGCTTCGTCGCGGTCCGATATTCCGGCGAAGCTGACGATCAGGCCGCCGGCGTGCGGCCTGGCGGCCACGACGGTCAGCGGGCCGAGCGCTTCGGGCTGAGTGGCGAGCACACAGCCCGAAGCGAACCTCTGACCTGGGTCGTCGGTGCGGACATCAACGGCGACCTCACCGCGGACTCCGTGCGGGCGGCCTATGCGGCCAACGACCAGGAGCATGCCCGTCAGCGAATCTCGTCCAGATCAAGCAGGTCGATCCGGACGTAGCGGCCTCCGGCGAGCGAGCCTACGACTGTGCGCAGGGCCCGTGCGGTGCGGCCACCACGGCCGATGACCTTACCCAGGTCATCGGGGTGGACGCGCACCTCAAGGACCTTGCCACGGCGCAGTCCGCGGCTGGAGACCCGGACATCTTCCGGATGCTCGACGATGCCGCGGACAAGATGCTCAAGACTTTCCTCAAGCACCTCAGGCTCCGCCGCCGGCCTTGTCGGCTCCGCCGCCGGCCTGGTCAGCGCCGCTGCCCGCCTCGTCGGCGCCACTGCCCGCCGCGTCAACGCCGCCACCGGCCTCGTCGACTGCCGCCCCTGGATCAGCGGTGGCAGCGACATCGGCCGTGGCGGCGGCATCGGCCGTGACGGCATCAGCGGGCGCGGTGGCATCAGCAGTGGCACCGGCCTCGGGCGCAGTCTGCTGATCGGTCGCGGTGGCAGCGTTGCCATCCTCAGCCACCTGTCCAGGCTTGTCAGCGTCAGCCGCCTGGTCGGCGGCCTCGTCGGCGGCCTTATCCTCGCCCTTGTCCGCCTTGGCGGCGGCCCTCTTCGGCCTGGTCGCGCCGCCCTCGCCCTTATCGCCCTCGGCCTCAGCCGTGCCAGGGCCGGCCTTACCGGCCTGGGCACCCCCGGTGCCCGCATCGGGCCCCGCGGTCTTGGTGGCCTTGGCAGACCGCGCTTCTGGCTTGTCAGCCTTCGGCTCTGACCTACGGCCGCGCCCCTTCGGCGTGGTGGAAGCGCCCTCGGACTCGCCGTGGGTTTCCTTCAGTGCCGCCGCGAAGGCTTCCTTTTTGTCCGCCCCTGGTGACGCGGTCTTCAGCGTGCCCTCCGCACCGTCCTCACCTTGGAACCGCTGCCAATCCCCGGTGATCTTGAGGATGCTGCGAACCGGATCGGTCGGCTGCGCTCCGACCGACAGCCAGTACTGCGCGCGCTCGGAGTCGATCTCAATGAGCGACGGCTCCAGCTTAGGGTGGTACTTGCCGATTTCTTCTATGGCCCGCCCGTCTCTCTTGGCGCGGGCGTCAGCGACAACAACGCGATAGTACGGCGCATGGATCTTTCCCATACGCTTGAGTTTGATCTTGACAGCCACGGGTGTGGTCTTCTCCCAGGAATCTCGGTACGAGTGGCGCCCTGCCGGGTGGGGACCGGTGAGGCCACTCAGGCGGTTACCCGGCCCCGCGGGTGTGAGAGGGTCCCGCAGCCCGGGTGGTCGCGGTCACATTGTGCCAGACACCTCATGCCGACGCGTAATCGCCGCCGGCTCAGTTGCACGCAGGGGGCAAGTAGCTCCATCCGTATCCCTAACGGTTGCCGCGGATGCGGCACCGGCTGCCGCGGGGGGATCCCCGGCGGGTCGCACCCGGGGGCACGCACAGATCCCTAACGGCTGCCGCGGATGCGGCATCGACTGCCGGGGGCCCGGGGGGTCGCCCCCGGGGCCGCTGACGTCCAGCCAGATTTCATGCTTTGCCGCCCGGCATTCATGAACGGCTGGGTTCGCCAGATTGCGCACGGTCCCCGCCGAAGACACCGCGGCGGCTACTTGCGCTTCTGATTCTTGGCTTTGGCAGCGCCGCGCAGCTTGAACGCTGCCGGGAGATCTTGTAGGTCCGGCAGGTCCGCGGGACTCGGCGCCCTCTTGCCGAGGCCGCCTGGCAACCCCGCGGCCAGATCGCCCAAACTGCCGTGCGATCCAGGACCAACAGTGCCCGCACCGGCACCGCCCATCCCCGGCAGCCCGTGCGGCAGTCCTTGGCCAGCCCCGCGCGCAAACCCGCCGCCACCCGCAGACCCCCCGCCGGCAGACCCGCCGCCGGCAGATGCGGCACGGTCCGGCGCGCCCGGGCGCCCGCCCTTTGGCTTCTTCTTGTTCTTCTTGCCGCGGGCGTTCTTGACCGATTTGCGCCGCATGCCTGGCATGCCTGGTATACCGGGCATACCGCCGCCGAGCATCTGGCGCATCATCTTCTGCGCCTCGAAGAACCGCAGGACCAGGTCCCCGACCTCGCTGACGCTGACGCCCGCACCACCCGCGATACGCGCCCTGCGTGAGCCGTTAATAATCTTTGGGTTGCGCCGTTCGTCAGGGGTCATCGAGCGGACGATCGCGAGCACGCGGTCGAGCTGGGCGTCGTCTATCTGGCTTAGCATCTCCCTGTTCTGAGCCGCGCCAGGGAGCATGCCGAGCAGGTTGCCGATCGGCCCCAGCTTGCGGACCATCAGCAGCTGGTCGATGAAATCCTCGAGGGTAAAGCCCTCGCCCGAGACGAGCTTGCCCGCCATATCGGCGGCCTGATCCTCGTCGAAGGCCCGCTCGGCCTGCTCGATCAGGGTGAGCATGTCGCCCATGTCGAGGATCCGCGACGCCATCCGGTCGGGATGGAACAGGTCGAATTCTTCGAGCTTCTCGCCGGACGAGGCGAACATGATGGGCCGGCCGGTGAGCTCGGCGATGGAAAGTGCCGCGCCGCCGCGTGCGTCGCCGTCCAGCTTGGTGAGAATCACGGCGTCGTATCCGACACCGTCAAGGAACGCCTGCGCGGTGCTCACGGCGTCCTGGCCGATCATCGCGTCGACCACGTAAAGGATCTCGTCCGGCCGCACCGCATCCCTGATCGCGACGGCCTGGCCCATCATCTCCTCGTCGATGCCGAGGCGACCCGCGGTGTCGATCACCACCATGTCGTGCAGCTTGAGCCTCGCTTCTGTCACGGACTGGCGGGCGACCGCGATGGGGTCGCCGACACCATTTCCAGGCTCGGGCGCGTAGACCGGAACCCGGACCTGTTCACCGAGCACTTGCAGCTGCCCGACGGCGTTCGGTCGCTGCAGGTCGGCCGCGACCATCAGCGGGGTGTGGCCCTGGTCGCGCAGCCAAAGTGCGAGCTTGGCGGCGAGCGTCGTCTTGCCTGAGCCCTGTAGCCCGGCAAGCATGATCACTGTTGGCGGCGTCTTGGCGAATTCGAGCCTGCGGGTCTGGCCGCCGAGGATCTCGATGAGCTCCTCATGGACAATCTTGATGACCTGCTGCGCGGGGTTGAGCGCGGCGGAAACGGCCTCACCGCGCGACCGCTCCTTGATGCGCGCGACGAACTCCCTGACGACCGGGAGCGCAACGTCCGCTTCGAGCAGCGCGATGCGTATCTCGCGGCAGGTCGCGTCGATGTCGGCCGCGGACAGGCGCCCCCTGCCGCGAAGGGAGGAGAAAACCTGGGTCAGCCGATCGGAAAGGGTTTCGAACACGTGTCTTTGCCGTCCTCGGGCGGGTAATGCGGACCGGCTACCCAGGTTATCCGGTCGAGGGCGGATGAGCGCCCTGGCCGTCAGGCGGATTGGTGCCGCGGGTCAGGGCCGCAAGCACCCGCTCACGGATCAGCGCCCGCACGTTGTCCCCCACGGGCGGCTTGCCCGTGTTGTCGACCACGTAGAACGCGTCCACCGCCTCGGCGCCGAGCGTCTCCACCCGGGCCGCCCGCACATCAAGGCCGCACTCGCCGAGGGCACGGCCGATCCGCCAGAGCAGGCCGGGCTCGTCGTGCGCGCGGACCTCGACCACGGCCGCGCTGTGTGATGCGTCGTCCACCATGGTTACCTTGGGTGGCGCGACCGGGACACCAGGACGCGGTCGATATGCCCGCTGCCGCCTGGCCAGCCGCTCCGCCACGTCGAGGCGGCCGTCCAGCATCCGTTGCAGCTCGCCTTCTATCAGCGCCGCGTCGGGCGGCGCCCCGAACTCAGGCGCGACCGTGAGCACGGTGACCGCCATGCCATCCTTCGCGGTCGCGGTGGCGGACCTGACCGCCAGCCGATGCGAGGCGAGCACGCCGGCCGCCCGCCACAGCAGCCCAGGCCGGTCCGGGGCGACGACGGTCACCTCGCAGTCGCGCACGACCGCGGCCGTGCCGCCGCGCGCGGCAAGCTCCGCCTGCGCGGGTGACAGCGGCGCGGGCCGCGGTGGCTCGTCACCCGCGAGCACGGCCGCGGTGCGGTCCACCAGCTCAGCAACGAGACCCGCTTTCCATTCGTTCCACGCGGCAGGGCCGGTGGCTTGCGCGTCCGCGATGGCAAGCGCGTGCAGCAACTCGAGCAGTTGCCTGCTGCCCACCAGCTTCGCGACCCGCTGGGCGGTCAACGGATCAGCCAGGTCGCGCCGCGTTGCCGTTTGCGGCAGCAGAAGATGATGCCGAACGGCTGCCGCCAGCGTCTCCACATCCTCGGCCGGCAGCCCAAGCCGGTGGCCGACGTCACGGGCCACCTCCGCGCCGGAAATGCTGTGATCGCCCGGCCAGCCCTTGCCGATGTCGTGCAGCAGCGCGCTGAGCAGCAGCAGATCGGGACGTGCGACGTCACGGACGTGCGGCGCGGCCGCCGAGGTGCACTCCACCAAGTGCCGGTCGACGGTGAAGGTGTGCAGCGGATTGCGCTGCGGCCTGTTGCGTACCCGTTCCCAGTCGGGCAGCAGCGCGGTGATGAGCTCTTCCTGATCGAGTGCCTCCCACACGCTGATCGCGGCGGGCCCCGCGCCGAGCAGCGCGACAAGCGCGTCCCTCGCCTCGTCCGGCCAGGGCACCGGCAGCGGCGGGCAGTCACGCAGCCTGGCGAGGGTGCCTGGCGCGAGCGGCAGCCCGCTCCGCGCGGCCGCGGCGGCGGCGCGGAGGACCATGCTCGGGTCGCTCGCCGGATCGGCGGAACGAGCGAACACCACCTCGCCATCCTGCTCGACCACACCCTCGGCGAGCGGCCGGCGTTCTGTTCCACCGCGCTGGCCCGACCCAAGCAGGGCCACGCCCCTGCGCCTGCCGCGCGGCCGCTTGGCCATGCTGCGGTCCACCTGCCACCAGGTGTGATCTATGGCGTAACCGACGGTCCGGCCGGCCTGGGCAAGCGAGCGCAGCAGCGCGTCCGCGTCGAGCAGGCCGAGGGCGCGCGCCACCTCGTCCTGTTCCTGCAGCACGAGGCGGTCGGCGCCGCGGCCGCTCACCTCGTGCAGGGCATGCCGAACATCCATGATCAATTCGTACGCGGCGCGCACCCGTGGGCCGGGTGCCGGCGCTACCCATGCCGCAGCGACGGCCTGCATGGCGTTCACGTCGCGCAGGCCGCCCCGTGCCTCCTTCAGGTCCGGTTCGAGCAGGAAGGCAAGCTCACCGAAGCGCTGCGCGCGCTCCGAAACCATCGCGGCCAGTTCGGCGAGGCGGACCCGCGCCGCGGCCCGCCAGTCACCGAGCACCGCCTCGCGTAGCTGTGCGGTGAGAGCACCGTCACCCGCGATGTGGCGTGCGTGCAGCATGCCGAGCGCGGCCTTCAGGTCGGCTTGTGCGACCCTTCTCGCCTGCGGCACCGTCCTGACCGCATGGTCAAGCTGGGCTCCAGAGTCCCAGACCGGATACCAGATCCGGTCCGCGAGCGCGCCGACGTCGGGGCGCCCGGCGTGCAGCAGGATGACGTCGAGATCGCTGCCAGGGGCAAGCTCGCGGCGGCCGTAACCACCCACGGCGACGAGCGCCACGGCCGGCTCCGCGCCAAGCAGGCCCGCAATCCACCGGTCGGCTTCCGCTGTCCGCTGGGCGCGCTGGGCGGCGAAAGACACCCTGGTGGTACCCCTGACGGTCATACTGCTCCCCCCACCTGGCTGTAGTTATTACAGGCCACAGGCCGCGCTGCCCATGGCACATGCAGACGGCCAACTGTGGGGGGTGACCGCACGAAAGCCTTGGGCCCTAGATAGCGTCCGGCCCGCGTTCTCCAGTTCTGACCCTGATCACGGACTCGACCGGGACGGACCAGACCTTTCCGTCTCCGATCCGGCCGGTCTGCGCTGCCTTGACGATGACGTCGATCAGATCATCGACGTCCTCGTCATCTGTGAGCACCTCGACGCGCACCTTCGGCACCAGGTCCACCTGGTACTCGGCGCCCCTGTACACCTCGGTGTGACCACGCTGCCTGCCGTATCCGCTGGCCTCGGTGACCGTCAAGCCGCGCACACCGAACGCCTGCAACGCCGCCTTCACCTCATCGAGCTTGAACGGCTTGATGACGGCCGTGATGAGCCTCATCCCTGCACCAGCTCCTCTGCCCTTTAACCTGCTGCCCCTGCGACCTGCTGCCTAACCACCTGCCCGCAAGCGGACGCATCGACGCTACCGGTCAACCGCAACCCTGGCACGTGCATTCACGCGCATCCACGTCAGGGGTGGTCTACGCTCATGCGTGGCGCCGTCCTGCGGCCTGCCATGACTTTCTGCCAGCGGCGTTTCGCCACGTGCCGCGGCGTGTTTCGGCCGTGTGAAACCAGCGGCTGGAATGTTTCGTCAGTGTTTCGCGCGGTCGGTGAGGCGGCAGGGTCGCCGGTTGAACGGCCAATCTAGGCCCTTCGACTCTAGTCGTCGGCTGTGACCGTAGGTGACTATGCCCCTCGGAGCGGTGGGCCGTGATGGCTAACGAATCCGTGGGTCGGCACGGCCCACCGCGAACGGGGCCGTAGACCGGGAACGGGCCGAACTCCCTCCATCCGAGCCACGGTCTTCCATGATCGCGATGGAATCTTTGTCATATTGACGGAGAATCCACCGCGATCATTGGTATGCACCGGTCTTGCAGTGTCGACGCGGGACGCACGGGACGCACGGGATGCACGAGACGCACGAGACGCCGGGACGTCCGGGACGCCGGGACGTCCGGGACGCGCGGGACCTCCGTCCGGGACGCCCGGGACGCACGGGACGCGCGGGACCTCCGTCCGGGACGCCGGGACGCACGGGACGCACGGGACGCACGGGACGCACGGGACGCGCGGGACGCACGGGACGCCGGGACGCACGGGACCTCCATCCGGCGGGACGCGCGGGACCTCCGTCCGGGACGCACGGGACGCCGGGACGCACGGGACCTCCGTCCGGCGGGACGCGCGGGACCTCCGTCCGGGGCGCCCGGGACGCACGGGACACCGGGACGCGCGGGACCTCCGTCCGGGACGCCGGGACGCGCGGGACCTCGGTCCGGGACGCGCGTGACGCGCGTGACGCGGCGGGATGCGCGGCAACGCTCGGCTTGATCAACTGCCGGACGGCGGCCATACGATTACGCTGGGATGCGAGTTCACGCCAATGCCGCGGACGCCAGTGCCGCGGACGCCAGTGCCGCTGGCAACACCGGCGCGCGGACCGGCCAGGACGCGGCAACAATGCCCGCGGGCATCGTGGGCAACCGATGTGGTGGTGGCAAGGAGGCTGACTATGACATTTACCGACAAGGAACGTTCCTACCTCGACAGCCAGTTGCTGGGGCGGCTGGCCACGATCGGCCCGGACGGAGGACCACGCAACGTTCCCGTCGGTTTCCACCTCAACCACGATCTCGGGACCATCGACATTGGCGGCCATAGCCTCGGCAGAAGCCAGAAGTTCCGCAACGTGCGCCGTGACGCCCGCGTCTCCTTCGTCGTCGACGACCTCGCCTCGGTCCATCCATGGACACCCCGGTTCATGGAGATCCGCGGTACCGCGGAGGCGCTTGAGTCGGGTGGTGAGGAACTTGGTCCCGGTTTCGCACCCGAACTGATCCGCATCACGCCGAGCCGCATCGTCGCGTTCGGCATCGATGAGGGCCGCAGCGCGCGCAACGTGCCGTCGGCTTCCTGACCTAGTTAGTGTCCAGCGGACGGCTCAGCCGCCGAGGATCGCGTCGACGAAAGTCTCAGGCTCGAACGGGGCGAGATCGTCAGGGCCCTCGCCCAGCCCCACGAGCTTGACGGGAACACCGAGCTCACGCTGAACGGCGATGACGATTCCACCCTTGGCCGTGCCGTCCAGCTTGGTCAGCACGATCCCGGTGACGTCCACGACCTCCGCGAAGACGCGCGCCTGCCGCAGGCCGTTCTGACCGGTCGTCGCATCGAGCACGAGTAGCACCTCGTCCACCGGCACCTGCTTCTCGATCACCCGCTTCACCTTGCCGAGTTCATCCATCAGCCCGGTCTTGGTGTGCAGACGGCCTGCGGTGTCCACGATGACCACGTCGACGCCCGCCACGATCCCCTCGCGCACCGACTCGTAGGCCACGCTCGCCGGATCCGCGCCCTCACGGTCGGACCTGACGACCTGGGCGCCGACGCGCGCTCCCCAGGTCTGCAACTGGTCCACCGCGGCCGCGCGGAACGTGTCCGCCGCGCCGAGGAGCACGGTTCGCCCGTCCCCTACCAGCGCACGCGCCAGCTTCCCGCAGGTCGTGGTCTTGCCGGTGCCATTTACCCCGACCATGAGCACCACGGCGGGCCGGGTGCCGCCAGGGTCCAGCCTCAGCGTCCGCTCGTCGCCGATGTCGATCTGCGCGAGCAGTTCGGCCTTCAACATCGCCCGGACCTCGGCCGGGCTGCGGGTGCCCAGCACCTTCACCTTGGTTTGCAGGTCCTGCACGATATGGCGGCTTGGCGTCACGCCGACATCGGCGGTGATCAGAGTGTCTTCGATCTCCTCCCAGGCAGCCTCGTCCAGGGCGTCCCTGGACAGCAGGCCGAGGAGTACCGACCCGAACGCTCCTTGCGACTTCGCCAGCCTCGCCCGCAGCCGTACCATCCGCCCGGCCGACGGGGGCGGTCTTTCGATCTCCGGTAGCACCAGGGCGTCTGGCACGAGCGGCGCCTCGGGCGCGATGGTGCCCGTGCCGACGGCCTCGCCGGTCACCTCGGGGCCGGCCCGCCGCCCCTCGGTGGGCGGCGCAGGCGGCGCCGGCGGCACAGCGCGGTGCCTCCTGCTTGGACTCAGGAAGTACACCCCGCCGCCGACGAGGAGCACGACACAGATAGCAATAATGAGGATCACATAAGCCATGACGGTCCTAGTCTCGCAGACGCCGGGTTCGGACGGGACGGCCGCTGGGCTCCGGTCCTGGTGCGATTCCGGCGTACGTGCAAATTTGCCTTCGCCGCCCGTACCACAGTGATCTCACACTCCGGCAGTCGGCAGCCGGCGCAGGCGCGTGCCGCAAACCCGCCGATGGAGTACACGATCGGCTTGTACAACCCGAGTTGATCAAAATCGCGGGCCGTAATGCCAGCCTCGCCGTGAGGCGGCTGAAGCCAACCAAGCCAACCACCTGAGGCCAACCACCTGAGGCCAACCATCCGAGGCCAACCATCCGAGGCCAACCATCCGAGGCCTGTACAGAGCCCGTTGCGGGTTCATAACATGGACACATGGGGTGCGCTGCTTGGGACGATCCGCCCAAGAAATCAGAATCACCCGCGTATAACCGCACTAGAGGGCCCAAAAAGGCAGGTCAGGGCTGTCTGGGTTGCTTATTCTGGATCGTGGCGCTGATCGTTGTCGTGGCAATAATTGGGCACCACCTGCACGGCTGAACGGGCACTAGGCGGGCTGAGTGACGGCGACCATGCCAGCCAGCCGTCGGCTGACGGGTCGCCGCCATACCTGGCGACGTTCTCTTGACCCAGCAGCCGTCCCCATTGACCCAGCAGCCGCAATCCCTTGGGCCCAGCCGATCCCGTCAGTAGCCGACATACGGTTGACCGCTGTGCACAGCGGCGACACCTGGAACATTGTCCAGGGAGTTATAACGCGCCAGGGCGTAGCGCACGCCCGCGATGATGTTGTCGACCGGGTTGTAGATGTTGCCATGCCCCGGCAGCGCATACGCATTGAAGGTCGGGCCGATCGTCTGCATAATTCCGATCGACGGCGTACCTGCGGCAGCATTCGAATCCCAGCCATTGACGGCGGTGGGATTGCCGCCTGATTCGTGCTGGATGATGATCCAGATGTCCTGCGGGCTCAGCTTGGACGCCGGGACGCCTTGCGCCTCGAGAATCTTGGTTGCCTGGTCGATCCACCCGTTGACCTGCGGCGAAGGCGCAGGGCCGCCCGTGGCCGACGGCGTGCCCATGGGGGCGGCGGCGCCGGCCGTCTGCGCGCTGCCGCCTGACGATGCGGGCGGGCCGTCGTGGTGACCGGATGCCGGCGTGCCGCCAGCACCCGCTGCAGCGGACGTACCGTGCGAAGCCGACGAGCCCTGCGCGCCGCCGGCGGCCGCGGCGGGTGGCGCGCCCGCCTGCCCGCCCGTTCCTGACGGGCTTCCCGGGCTCTGCCGCGGCGGCGGGCTCCAGCCCCCCGGTGTTGCCCAGCTTGGCAGGAAGCCGGGTGCGCCGGCCTGGGGCAGCGCAGTGAACGTCCGGTTCAGCCGGCTCAGATCCCCTGCCAGGGCCGCCTGGGCGCGGGCCAGTGCCTGCTGCGCCTGCGCGACCTGGGACCCTGCGGCCGCAGCCGCCTCCCCGGTGAGGCCGCTTATGTGCCCGCTGAGCTCGGCCGAAGCCACGTCGGGGTTGGCTGCCCTGAGCTGTGCCACCTCGCCGAGCAGGTTCTCGCAGATGCTCTCGACCGATACGTGTGCCTCTTCGAGCGCCCCAGCGGCCCGGCGTAACTCCTGCGCGGCCGCGTCGAGTGCCTGCTCCGCGTCGCGCCCCGCCGCGCCGAACCTGCCCATGAAGGCGGCGAACGCGGTAGCTGACGTGCCCTGCCACTCCTGCCCGACGTCGGTGACTGCCGCTCGCACGTGCCCCGCGTGGGTGCCGCAGTTACCTGCCGCCACCGACCAGCGATCGGCTATGTAACGTATCGCTGCCGGGTTCGCATCGACCTGCGCGGCGAGCGCCGCCAGGGCCTCGCCGCCCGGCAGGCCCGCGACCTCTTCAGAAGCACTCATGTGACCTCAACTGATGGACTGGATCGCGTTGACGTTGGCCTGCTCGGCCGCGCTCACGCCATGCCTGACGGCGTCGAGGGCCCGCTCGACCGCGCGCAGGAACGCCTCCGCCGCGCCGAATTCGGCATCCGCCACTTCGTCGGTCTGGCCGGCGAGACCGGCGAGCTGGTGGCCAGCCGTCAGGGTGCCGAATATCCGCGAATCGATCTGTGGACTGGAGAATCCGTCCGCGATCCCGCCGAATTGCCCCGCCTGCGCCAGCATGGCGGCACGGCACCTGTCCAACGCGTCGAAATCAGCCGTCAAGCCCCTCATGGCAACTCTCCCGTTAGCGCTTTGGCGCCAAACCTATGCCAGAGTAACGGGAAGAGTGCGCACAGTGCTACCAATTGCGCCGGTATGGCCTCAGGCGGTGGCAGGCTCGCGCAGGCGCTGGCTCACCACAGCGGACACGCCGTCGCCACGCATGGTGATGCCGTAGAGCGCGTCGGCGACCTCCATCGTCCGCTTCTGGTGTGTGATGACGATGAGCTGTGAACTTTCCCGGAGTTCCTCGAAGATACGCAGGAGCCGCTGCAAGTTCATGTCGTCGAGAGCGGCCTCGACCTCGTCGAGGACATAGAAGGGCGACGGGCGCGCCTTGAAGATCGCCACCAGGTAGGCGATCGCGGTCAGCGACCGTTCACCGCCGGACAGCAGTGACAAGCGCTTTACCTTCTTGCCTGGCGGGCGGGCTTCGACCTCGACCCCGCTGGTGAGGATGTCGTCAGGCGCGGTGAGGAGCAGCCTGCCCTCGCCGCCGGGGAACAGCCGGGCGAAAATGTGCTCGAATTCCCGTGCGGTGTCCTCGTAGGCGGCAGCGAACACCTGCTGTACCCGGTCGTCCACTTCCTTGATCACCGTGAGCAGGTCACGCCGTGTCTTCTTCAGGTCCTCGACCTGCGAGGACAGGAAAGTGTGCCGCTCCTCCAGGGCCGCGAACTCCTCCAGCGCGAGCGGGTTGACCTTGCCGAGCCTCGCGAGCTGGCGCTCGGCGATGCCAGCGCGGCGTTCGGTTGCCTCGCGCTCGTAGACCCCGGGCGTCGCCGGCTCCGGTGCATCGGCGGGCGGCGGCACGGGCACGTCAGGCCCGTACTCGGCGGCGAGCGCCTCCGCGTGCACGCCGAACTCCTCCACGGCGCGCCCCTCGAGCTGCTCCAGCCGCAGCCGTTGCTCGGCCCTCGCGATCTCCGCCGTATGTGCCGCGTTGATCAGCTTGTCGTGTTCGGCACCGAGCTGCCGCAGTTGCTCACGTACCTCCTTGAGCTCGGCCGCGCGTACACTTCCCGCCGCGTCGGCGGCCTCACGCTCGGCGAGTGCCGCGGCGACGTGCGCATCGATGAGCGATGTCGCATAAGCCGCACCCTGCGCGACGGCGCCCGCGGTCACGGCCTGCTGTGCGCGCAGCTCGCGGCGCCGCTTGGCCTGCTCGATCGCGGCCCGCTCCGTTGCCGCGGCCGTTTCGAGCGCGTCCGCGCGGCCGGCGATCGCCCGCACTCGTTCCTCGACGGTGCGGACGGCCAGCCGGGCCTCCATCTCCGCGTTACGCGCGGCCTCACGCCGCTCGGCGAGGATCTCCAGCTGATCGTGGATTGTGTGGACGGCCCTGCCGGCACCGTCGAAACTACTGCCCGGACTTGCCTCGGCGTGATCGCCCGATTCTGCGAGCTGCGCCTCGGCTTCGACGTCGTCGAGCCGCCGCTCAAGTTCGGCGAGTTTGGCGAGATCTGACTCGCGCGACCCTTCGGCGGCTTCGATCGCCTTGGCCAGCCGCTCCGCCTCGCCCGTCGCGGCGCGCGCGGCTTCGCCCAGGCGGCCCAGCCTGCCGGACACCTCAGCCGCCGCGGCGTCCGCCTCACGGAGGACACCCGCGGCCACGGCGACCGCGCGCTGTGCCCGTTCCTCTTCCAGGGCGGCGGCCGCGAGCCGCCGCGCGGTCGCGGCGCACTGCTCGTCCGCCTCGGCCAGCTTGGCAATCGTCTCGTCGGCGGCCGCGCGCACCTCGATCTGGCTCGGCCCGTGCGCCGACCCCCCGTAGGCCCAGTGCGCGCCGAGCACATCGCCGTCCCTCGTGACCACGCGCAACCCCGGGTGCGCCCGCACGAGCTCGCGCGCGCAGCCCAGGTCGGCCGCCACGACGACCCCGGCAAGGAGCGAGGCGGCTGCTCCCGCGAGCCCGGCGGGCGCACGGACAAGATCAACCGCATACTTAACGGCCGGCGGCAGGGTGACACGATCGTCATGCGCATGCTGCCCAAGGTTGATCAACACCTCGCCCGCATCAGCCGTACTGGCCCCAGCAGTCGCGATCATCGCGCCGAGCTTGCCCGCGCCATGGCGTTTCACTTCCGCAATCACGGTGGCCGCCGCGTCGAGGTCGGTGACGGCGATCGCATCGGCAGCGACGCCAAGTGCCGCCGCGATCGCGGCCTGCGCGCCGTCGTCGACGCTGAGCAAGGCGGCGACCGGTCCGAGTACGCCGCAGAAGCTGGCCGGATCCGCCAGTACCGCCGCCGCCGCGTCGGTACCCGCGCGCAAGCTCAGCTGGAGCGCCTCCGCGCGGGCATGCAGCGCGGCACGCTCCCTGCTGGCCTGATGCTCGTCGCCGCGAAGCTCTTTCACCCGCTGCGCGCATTCCGCGGCCGCAGCCTTCGCGTCCCCGTGTGCCGCCTCATGCTCGGCGTGGTCGCCCGTGCGCCCGGCGACCCGCTGCTCGAGCTCGGCGTGCTCGGCGCGGGCACGTGCCGCTCGCGCCTGCGCCTCCGCGGCGGCGATGGAAAGCCGCCCGACCTCCTCGGTCGCCGCGTCGGCATGGCTGCGCAGCGCCTGTGCCCGTTCGCGCAGCCGTGCCGCGCGTTCGGCCCGCTGCGCCGCCTCCTCGGCGGCCGCGGACAACTGCCGTTCGGCCGCTGCGACTGCCGCGTCCGCCGCGGCACGCTCACGCACCGACGCCGCCAGGCTGCCGCGGTCGGCGTCCAGGCGCGCCGTGAGCTGCGCCTCCTGCTCACGGGTCTGCTCTGCCTCTGCCGCCAGCTCGGCCGGGTCGCGGCCCGTTCTTGGCTGTCCCTCCTCGGCAGCCAGATGACGGTGCCGTTCGGCCGCGAGCGCGGCGACCCCGCGCAGCCGTTCGGCTAGGGCTGATAGCGCGAACCACGTGTCCCTGGCACGCGTGAGCCTGGGCGCGTCCTGTGCCGCGGCCGTTTCGAGCGCTGCTTCACGCTGCTTGGCCTGCTCGAGAGCCGCCGCCGTGACGCCGCGCCGCTGCGCGACGAGCGCCTCGCCCGCTTCCTCGCGGTCGAGCATCGCCTGGAGCGCCACGTAATCATCGGCGAGCAGCCGCAACCTGGCGTCGCGCAACTCGGCCTGGATGACGGCGGCCCTGCGCGCGATCTCCGCCTGCCGGCCGAGCGGCTTTAGCCTGCGCCGAAGCTCAGCGGTCAGATCCACCAGGCGGGTCAGGTTGGCCTGCATCGCCTCGAGTTTCCTGAGCGCTTTTTCCTTGCGCTTGCGGTGCTTGAGGACGCCGGCCGCCTCCTCGATCAGGGCGCGCCGCGCCTCCGGCCCTGCGTGCAGGACGTCGTCAAGCTGGCCCTGGCCGACCACCACGTGCATTTCGCGGCCCATGCCCGAGTCGGACAGCAGTTCCTGCACATCCAGGAGGCGGCAGTGGTCGCCGTTGATCGCGTATTCGCTCTGCCCGGACCTGAACAGCAACCGGCTGAGCGTCACCTCCGCATAGTCGATCGGCAGCGCGCCGTCGCTGTTGTCGATGGTGAGCGTCACCTCTGCGCGGCCGAGCGGCGGGCGGGAGGACGTGCCGGCGAAGACAACGTCCTCCATCTTGCCGCCACGCAGCGACTTCGCCCCCTGCTCCCCCATCACCCAGCACAGCGCGTCGACAATGTTGGACTTGCCTGACCCGTTGGGGCCGACGGCGCACGTGATCCCTGGTTCGAAGCGCAGCGTGGTCGCCGAGGCGAAGGACTTGAACCCGCGCAACGTGAGGCTTTTGAGGTACACGCGCGGGCACTCCCCCCTCAGTCTGCCGCTGCCGTCTGCCGCTGCCAGCTACCGCTGCCCGATCGCTGCTAGATCGCTGCCCGATCGCTGCAATCTGCCCGTGCTCGATCGCTGCAATTCCGCACCCTACCGTGATGGTCTCGCCAGATCGGGCATGTTCGCAGCGCGCCATGCCCGGCAGGCGGCACAAGCTCTCGAGCGGGGGTCCCAAGGGCCGCGCCTGCGGCTTGCGGGCAACGAATCGCGCGTCAGGAGC
The DNA here is from genome assembly GCA_035517695.1 of Streptosporangiaceae bacterium. Classification (GTDB taxonomy): domain Bacteria; phylum Actinomycetota; class Actinomycetes; order Streptosporangiales; family Streptosporangiaceae; genus DATFVJ01. Next base: position 54,245 of record DATIYI010000267.1, on the reverse strand, counting down.
GAAACGAACAGGGACGCCGACGGCGTCCCTGTTCGTTGTCGGGCGACCTTCGTCAGGTAAGCGCCGGCTCCCTTGCGAGCACCGGCTCGCGGGTTGGAACCAGCAGGTCCTGGCCGACTTCAGCGGTAAGCGCATCGTTTTGTTCCTGGAGCCGGACGAGCTCTTCCTCCAGGTCACGTATGCGCTGCTGGAGACGGCGCATCTCGGCGACCATGCGGAGATCGGGACCGCCGACGTGGCCGAGTATAGCCTTCGCCATGGTAAAGGGTCCTCCACACTGAGCGACCAGAGTGGGCACACGCACAAACAAGCCAAAACACGCGGAAGGGTGCGCGGCGGGTAGTAGTACTAGGGTCCCACCCAGCCGTTGACCAGTCAAGTTGAGGGCACCTGTGCCTCATTTACCCGGCACCTGTGCCCGCTCACTTGGCCACGAAGCTGGAAAGCTCACGATCATCAGGTTCGCTCCAGCGCGATTTTATATCGGCGACCCGCCCTGGTGCGGCTGGCCCGCCGAGGAGGGCCAGCAGCTGCGCGCACGCGGGGCGTGGACCTTCCGCGACGACGCGCACCCGGCCGTCGGGCAGATTCGTCGCGGACCCGGCAAGGCCGAGTTCGAGCGCACGCGTCCGGACCCACCAGCGGAACCCGACTCCCTGTACCCAGCCGTCGACCCACGCCGTCAGGCGCACCCGAGGCCCCGGCTCGCCGGCCGGCTGGCCTGATTCAGACAATCCGGGCATGACCCTCACCACCTGGCGCGCCGGGGCCGGGGCTGGCATCGCGGGCAACTGTAGGCGGACCGGTTCATGAACGTGTCCCTCCGGACGGCCTCGCCGCAGCGGGGGCACGGTTTCCCCGCCTGGCCGTAAACGGCGAGCGATCGGCCAAAGTAGCCACTTTCCCCGTTGACGTTGACATACAGCGCGTCGAATGACGTCCCCCCCGCTCGCAGCGCGTCGGACAGCACCCCGAACACGGCCGTGAGCAGGCGGTCGATCTCGCCGCGGCGAAGGGTTTCGGTGGGGCGCGCCCAGTGCAGCCGCGCCCGCCAAAGCGCTTCATCGGCGTAGATGTTCCCGACGCCGCTGACGAGTGACTGGTCGAGCAGCGCCCGCTTGACGCCAGTGCGCCTACGGTGCAGCGCCGCGGCGAAAACCGCGGGATCGAACGCGGCCTCGAGCGGGTCAGGCGCGATGTGCGCGATGGGTGCGGGCAGGTCGGCGCCGCCCTGCACCAGGCACAGGTGGCCGAAGGTGCGCTGATCCACGAACCGCAGGTCCGGTCCAGCGTCAGTGAAGCTGAACCGGGCGCGCACGTGGCTGGATATCGGCCGGCCTGGCTCGCCGATCACCAACTGCCCGCTCATGCCGAGATGCGCGAGCAGCGCGTCGTCCATCGTGCCACCTGGAGTGCCTGCCGGGGCAGGAGTGCCTTTCGGGGCAGGAGTGCCTATAGTGCCTGGCGCGCCAGGAGTGCCTGCCGGGCCAGAAGTGCCTGCCGGGCCAGGAGTGCCTGCCGGGCCAGGAGTGCCTGCCGGGCCAGGAGTGCCTGCCGTGCCAGGAGTGCCTGCCGTGCCAGGAGTGCCTGCCGGGCCAGGATCAGGATCGCCTGCCGGGCTCGCGGCGCGGTGCACAGGGAGCCACAAATACTTGCCGCGGCGGCGGGCTCCAGTGATGAGACGGCCTGCCAGCCGCGCCGCGAAGTCCTCGGGCCCGGCCGTGTGCCTGCGCACCGCGCGGGGGTGGAAAACGGCAGCAGTCTCGATCGTTCGGCCGACCGCGTGCCGTTCCAGGCCGGCCCGCACGACCTCCACTTCAGGCAGTTCGGGCAAGGCTCACCCCCCGGCGGCGTCACGCCGGGCCTGCTGAGCCCCCGCCGGCCGACCACGCCGCAGTTCTTGCGTGGTGGCTTCGGCTGCCGCGCTGCCAGCCGCGCGGGTCCTGTCCGCCGAGCTTGCGGCGGCGGCCGGCCGCCCTGTCGCGCGGTCCGAGTCCGCGCCGATCGCGCGCCAAGCGACCTCCGCAGCCTTCTGTTCGGCTTCCTTCTTGGAGCGGCCGTCGCCCGAACCGTAGATCTTGCCGCCGACGCGAACGACCGCGCTGAACGACTTCTGATGGTCAGGCCCGCTCTCCGTGACCTGATACTCGGGCACGCCGAGCATTTCCGCCGCCGTCAACTCCTGCAGAGAGGTTTTCCAGTCCAGTCCTGCGCCCAGCCGCGCCGAGCGGGCGATCACCGGGTCGAACAGGCAATGCACGAGCGTGGAGGCCTCATCAAGCCCCCGGTCCACGTATACCGCACCGATGATCGCCTCGAGCGTGTCGGCGAGGATGGAGGATTTGTCTCGTCCGCCAGTGCCCTCTTCGCCGCGGCCCAGCTTGATGTGGCGGCCAAGTTTAAGATCGCGCGCAACGCCGGCGAGCGCGCGCATGTTCACCACGGCCGCACGAAGCTTGGCAAGCTGGCCCTCTGGCAGGTCCGGGTGCTCACGGAACAAGGTGTCTGTCACCACCAGCCCGAGCACCGAGTCGCCCAGGAATTCGAGGCGTTCGTTGGTGGGCAATCCGCCGTTCTCGTAGGCATACGACCGATGCGTGAGCGCCCGGTCGAGCAGCTCGGGACCGAGCGGGACGGCCAGTGCGGTCAGCAGTTCGGCAGGGTCGGGGACGGCGGAGGCGCCATTGTCAGCGCTGCGTGGTGGCTCACCGCTCATCACGCTCACCGTGTTCCTCTCCAGCTCACGCCTCCGCATGCCCATATAGCCCATCGTGCCTGCCCGCAAACGAATTGTGACAGCCAAACATGCAGCTGATGGCAATCCCTACGGCTTTTCTGGCTGATAGCGGGCGTGCAGACGCCGACATGACGGGATATCCCCGCATGCCGTATCCGCCAGCCGGGTCCGCCAGCCGGGACAGCGTGCCGCACGGACAACGATCTCGTGAGGTTCGGAGCCCTTATGCGGGCGTGATGACCTGACGACGGTTGTACGTGCCACACGTCGGGCAGGCGGTGTGCTGAAGCTTCTGCTCGTGGCACTGCGGGCACTCCATCAGCGCTGGAGCGGTGGTCTTCCACCTTGCCCGGCGCGCCCGGGTATTGCTCCGTGACATCTTCCGCTTCGGGACGGCCACGTCAGCCCTCCTATAGGTCGTCTGCGTGATCCCGGCGGGTCCGGGCCGCAGTGTCGGCTGCGTCAAGCAGTCGCAGCGCCGCCCAGCGTGGGTCGGCACTGTCGCCATGGCCGTGCTCCGGGCCGGTGTCCGCGAGCCGTGCACCGCACTCGGCGCACAGGCCCGGGCAGTCACCCGAACAGAGCGGCGAGAGCGGGAGTGCAAGCAGCACCGCGTCGCGGCATACCGGCTCGAGGTCGAGCAAGTCACCGTCGAGGCAGTGATCCTCTTCTGTTGCCTCGCTGTCCCCAGCCTCACGGGCAGCCAGGTAACAGAAGAGCTCCTGGAACCCCACCTCGATCGATGAGGTCACGGGATCCAGGCAGCGCGCGCACTCACCAGTGAGCGGAGCCCGCACCGTGCCGGAAACCAGCACGCCTTCCATCACTGCCTCGAGCCGGATGTCCAACTCGAGGTCGGCGCCCGGAGGGACGCCGACCAACTCGACACCGAAATCAGCGGGTGCCATAACGGTCCGGTGCTCGTCACGCGAAGAACCCGGCTGGCGTCCGAGTGGACGTACGTCAAACACGAACGGACCGTGTGCGTTGCGTGGAGCCGTGTGATTACTGCTTCCGTATGACATAGCTGATAACGGTGTCGGGCACGACGGACGCAGCCTACCTGACGACTAACGGGTAACCAACTCGGGCCCGCGACCGTCCCGGCCCGGCGGCGTGGACGCGACCGCAGCTACGTGACAGTAAGTGAACGCCTTGTTGCGATGCCCGCGTTCGCCCACGGCCGGCGGACTCAGGGCCCACCCAGGCGGTCACGCAAGCGTTCCACGACCGGCGCGGGGACGAGGCCGGTCACATCGCCGCCGTACTGGACGACCTCCTTTACGAGGCTTGACGAGAGGAAGGCATAGAGCGGATTCGTGGGCATGAAAAGCGTTTCCACGCCAGCCAGACGGTAGTTCATTTGCGACATCTGGATCTCGTAGTCGAAGTCGCTCACCGCTCGAAGCCCCTTGACGATCACGGGGATGTTGTTGGCCTGGCAGAATTCGACAATCAATCCGTGGAACTTTTCTACCCGGACGTTGCCGTAGTCGGACGTCACGTCGCGCAGCATCTCGATGCGCTCATCGACGGTGAACAGGCTGCGCTTGGAGATGTTGATCAGCACACCCACGATGACCTCGTCGTACAGCCGCGCGGCTCTGCCGATGATGTCGAGATGCCCGTTCGTCACGGGATCGAATGAGCCTGGACTAACGGCACGACGCACCCGACCCACCATCCCTCCGGTCATGCTGCAGAACCGCCTGCGGCGAGACCGTACCAGAGCGTCGCATCGCCGTAGCGACGCACCCGGTCAGTGCGGTATCCGCACGGCCAGTCGAGCGGCGCACCGCCAGTCCGGCGTTCCACGGTGACCAGCGCCGCATCCGCTAGCCAGCCACCCTCGCGCAGCGCCACCAGCATCGCGTCAACCTCGCCGTCGCCGACCGCGTAGGGCGGGTCGGCAAACACGAAGTGATAGCGAATCCGAGTGCCGTCATCCGCACTGCCTGGAGCGGCGCCGCACGATGCCCGCGCACCCGTGGGGCCGCGGGCGAGCACTCGCTCGACGCGGTCCGCTGCCAGGCATGCGCCAGGAAGATCAAGAGCTGCGATATTCGCGCGGATCGCGCTGATCGCCGTCGGCGCGGATTCGACGAGCAGCGCATGCGCCGCGCCACGGGAGAGCGCCTCGAGGCCTACCGCGCCCGACCCAGCATAAAGATCGAGCACCCGGGCGCCGGTCAGCGACCCGAGCACCGCCTGCACCGTCCCGAACAGGCCCTCACGTGCCCGGTCGCTTGTCGGCCTGGTGGCCAGCCCCGGCGGCACGGCCAGCCGCCTACCGCCCACGACCCCCGCGATCACCCGCGTCATGGCGCCAGGTCCCCGGGCCCAGAGCCGCCGCGGCCCGATCGCTCTTGATCAGTGCGAGGCGTGGGATCAAGGCACGAGGCGGACGGCGTGCGTGCGCCTGGGCGGACGGCGTTGAGCGGTCGGCAGCCGCACGGGTACCGGCTGCCGCCACCGGACAGCCCGGCGGCACCGCTACTCAGCCGGCAGGCACGCGGATGCCGGCTGCCGCCACGGACCCGGCGCGATGCTGAGCAGCCAGTGCGCCTGGCGCCGCGGTAGGTCCCCCGACAGAACCCGGCGCCAAGCCCGACCACGATCACGCCTTTTCCAGGTAGCCGGCGCGGTCGGGGTCGATAACCCCAGCCAGCGCGACGGCGAGCGCCGGGTGGCGGGCCAGGCCTGGATCGTCGCCGACCAGCGCGACCGCCTCCGTCCTGGCCTGACCGATCAGGCCCTCGTCGCGTGCAAGCGTGAGCAGCTTGAGGTGCGACCTGCGCCCGGACTGGGTCGCGCCGAGCACATCACCCTCGCGGCGCTGCTCGAGATCCAGCCTGGACAGCTCGAACCCGTCGAGCGTGGCGGCCACCGCGTCGAGCCGCGCCCGCGCCTTCCCGTCCGCGGGTGCCTCGGTGACAAGCAGGCACAAGCCTGGTTCGCTGCCGCGGCCAACCCGGCCGCGCAACTGGTGCAACTGCGACACCCCGAACCTGTCGGCGTCCAGCACGACCATCAGCGAGGCATTCCGCACATCCACGCCAACCTCCACCACGGTCGTCGCCACAAGCACATCGAGCTCACCCACGGCGAAACTGCGCATTACCCGCTCCTTCTCGTCCGGGTGCAGGCCGCCGTGCAGGACGGCGAGGCGCAGGCCAGCCAGCGGGCCTGCCACGAGCCTTGGCGCGACGTCAAGCACCGCGAGCGGCGGTCGGCCCGCCGGCTCGTCCCCGTAACCGCCCGCAGCCAAGAAGTTGTCCGCATCCGAGTCATCCGTTAGGGATCCCGTTTCGCCGATGCGGGGGCAGACGACGTACGCCTGGCGGCCTATTTCCACTTCCTCGCGCAATCGCTGCCAGGCGCGGTCGAGATACCGCGGCTTCTCCGCGGCGGGAACCACGTGGGTGGCGATGGCCGCGCGGCCCGCGGGCAACTCGGTGAGGGTGGACACGTCCAGGTCACCGAACACGGTCATGGCGACGGTGCGCGGAATCGGCGTTGCCGTCATGACGAGTACGTGCGGGCGGGCGGACGCACGCGACGCGGCCCGCTCGCGCAGCATGTCCCGCTGCTGCACGCCGAACCGGTGCTGCTCGTCGATCACCACCAGGCCGAGGTCCGCGAACTGCACATGCTCTTGCAGCAGGGCGTGCGTGCCTATCACGATCCCGGCCGTACCCGATGCCGCGTGCAGGAGTGCCTCGCGCCGGGCGGCAGCACCCAGCGAGCCGGTGAGCAGCGCGACGCGGGTGGCGCGGTCCGCGCCGTCGAGCTGGCCTGCCCGGCCGAGCGGGCCGAGCAGCTCGCTGATCGAGCGGTAATGCTGCTGCGCGAGCACCTCTGTGGGCGCGAGCAGGGCGGCCTGCCCACCCGCGTCCACCACCTGCAGCATCGCGCGGACCGCGATGACCGTCTTGCCCGCGCCGACCTCTCCTTGCAGCAGCCGGTGCATTGGATGGCCACGGGCCAGGTCGGCCGCGATGGTCTCGCCTGCCGCACGCTGGCCACCGGTCAGCCTGAACGGCAGCGCGTGGTCGAACCCGGCAAGCAGGCCGCCGTCCCGGCCACGGCGGGGTGCGGCGGGGAGCGCCTGCGCTGCGATCCGGCGCTGCGCGAGCGCTATCTGGAGCAGGAACGCCTCGTCCCACTTCAGCCGCTTGCGTGCCCGCATGGCATCGGCGTAATCCACCGGCCGGTGGATGGCGACAAGGGCGTCGCGCAGGCCGCAGAGCCCATAGCGGCTTCGCACATCGGCGGGAAGCGGGTCATCGATCTGGCCGAGCGTGTCGAGCACGATCCGGACGGCGTCCGCGATCTTCCAAGAGGGCATCTCCTTCGTCGCCGGGTACACCGGGATCAGCTCGGTGGCGAACTGTTCCGCCTTATCCGTGTCGGGAGTTGCGACCGGCTCGAAGTCGGGATGGGCAAGCTGGCGCTTGCCTTTGAAGGCGGACACCTTCCCCGCGAACAGGCCGTAGGTACCTGGCTTGAGCAGCGACTCCCAGTAGGAGTTCTTGTTGAAGAAGGTGAGGATCAGCCGGCCGCGCCCGTCGGTCACCGTTACCTCGGTCAGCCTGCCGCGCCTGCCGGTCATCTTCCTGCCGGTCACAGTGGCGACCCGGGCGAGGACCGTCACGTCCTCACCCTCACGTAGCGACGCCAGATCGGTCAGCTCACCTCGCTGGGCGTACCTGCGCGGATAATGCCCGAGCAGGTCACCGACGGTCCGCAAGGACACGGCGGCGAGGTTCTTCGCCGTCTTGCCCGCCACCACCGCGGGCAAGGGTTCATCGAGCACAGCGCTCGATGTGCTGGCCGTGCTGGCCGTGCTGGTTTCCATCGCGTGGTCCCGTTGCCGTCCCTTCGCGGATTCTTCCGCATTCTTTCGCTCGCCGGCCGCGCGCCTCGCCGTGGGCCATGGGGCGCAGGCCGCCACAAGTGTCGCGCCTGTCGGCCAGGGTCGCGCCTGTCCGCCAGTATCGCGTGCCTGGAAGGGCCAGTCGCGTGGCTGTCATCACCAGGCGCCCCGTCCCATGGAATGCTGTGACATGCAGGCTGCGAGCGGCGGTGAAATGGCTCGCCGTGGCCGACCGGCGCAGCAGTTTGGGCAGCTTTCGATAGGAAACTTACCGTGTTGAGTGTCCCTGACCAGATCCACGCCTGCCTGTTCGACCTGGACGACGCGCTACGGGCCGGCGACATCGTCGCGAGCGACCTCGGCGAACTGCCGGACCAGCCATGATCGGGCAGCCTTCCTTCCCCGTCGAGCCGTGGTGCCTGCGCGAGACCGAGTTGAAGCTCGATCTGCTCGCCCAGGCCGAGTCGGTGTTCGCGCTGTCCAACGGGCACATCGGCTGGCGCGCCAACCTGGACGAAGGTGAGCCGCACGGCTTGCCAGGTGCCTACCTGAACGGCGTATACGAGATACGGCCGCTGCCCTACGCGGAGCGGGGTTACGGCTTCCCCGAGTCGGGCCAGACCGTCGTCAACGTGACCAACGGCAAGGTGATCCGGCTGCTGGTCGACGACGAGCCGCTCGACATCCGATATGGCGAGTTGCGCTCGCACGAGCGGTTGCTCGACTTCCGCAGCGGCGTGCTGAGCCGCGCCATGGAATGGGTCTCGCCGGCCGGGTGCCTGGTCCGGATCAAATCGCAACGCGTGGTTTCGCTGACCCAGCGCGCCATCTGTGCCGTCAATTACGAGGTCGAGCCGGTCGACGGCCCGGCCCGGCTCGTCGTGCAATCCGAGCTCGTCGCCAACGAGCAGCTTCCCGACCTGGGCGGTGACCCACGGGTCGCCGCGGCGCTCAGGGCCCCGCTGCGGATGGAACACCACGGCGCGCGTGACACGAGGGCGCTGCTCGTGCATGTCACCAAGAAGAGCGGGCTGCGGGTCGGCACCGGGATGAGCCATGTCATCGAGTGCCCGGAGGACTGCGGTATCGAGGCAGAGAGCTTCCCCGACGTCGGCCGGGTGACGATCACCGCGTTCCTGCGGCCCGGGCAGCGGCTGCGCTTCGTCAAGTTCGTATCATACGGCTGGTCGGGGATGCGCTCGCTGCCCGCGGTACGTGATCAGGTTGAGGCGGCCCTCAGCGCGGCGCGGCGGACCGGCTGGGAGGCCCTGCTCGCCGAACAGCGGACCTTCCTTGACGACTTCTGGGATCGCGCCGACGTCCAGCTCGACGGCGACACCGAGATCCAGCAGGCCGTGCGGTTCGGGTTGTTCCACCTGCTGCAGTCGGGCGCACGCGCGGAAGCCAGGGCGATACCAGCGAAGGGACTGACGGGCCCGGGCTACGACGGACACACCTTCTGGGACCAGGAGATGTTCGTGCTCCCCGCCTTCACCTACACGGTGCCGGACGCGGCGGCCGCGGCGTTGCGGTGGCGGCACAGCACGCTGGACCATGCTTACGAACGGGCACGGCAGCTTGGCCTCAAGGGAGCGGCCTTCCCCTGGCGCACGATCAATGGCGAGGAGTGTTCCGGCTACTGGCCCGCGGGAACCGCCGCGTTCCACATCGGCGCTGACATCGCCGACGCGGTCAGCCGTTACGTGCACGCCACCGCCGACGAGGGCTTCGAGCGGACCATCGGCCTGGAACTGCTCGTGGGGACCGCGCGGCTGTTTCGCTCGCTCGGCCATCACGATGCCGCGGGCGGTTTCCGCATTGACGGTGTCACCGGCCCGGACGAGTACAGTGCCCTGGGCGACAACAACGTGTACACGAACCTGATGGCGCAGCGGAATCTGCGGGCCGCGGCCGAAGCGGCGAAACGTCATCCGGCCAAGGCAGCCGAGCTTGGCGTCGACGAAGAGGAGATGGCGAGCTGGCGGGACGCGGCCGAAACGATGTTCATCCCGTATGACGAGGCGCTCGGCGTGCATCCGCAGAACGAGCTCTTCACGAGCCACGAGACGTGGGACTTCGCCAAAACGCCACCAGACAAGTACCCACTGCTGTTGCACTACCCCTACTTCAACCTCTACCGCAAGCAGGTGGTCAAGCAGGCCGATCTGGTGCTGGCCATGCAGATCTGCCCCGGTGCCTTCACCGAAGAGCAGATGGCTCGCAACTTCTACTACTACGAACGGCTGACCGTGCGGGACTCCTCGCTTTCCGCGTGCACCCAGTCGGCCGTCGCCGCGCAGGTGGGCCAGTTGCGGCTGGCCTATGACTATCTCGCCGAAGCCGCCCTGATGGACCTCGGGGACCTCGAGCACAACACCAGGGACGGCCTGCATATCGCCTCGCTCACCGGGGCATGGAACGCGCTGGTGACCGGTTTCGGCGGCATGCACCGCCACAACTCGACAATTGGATTCGCGCCGCGCCTGCCCGAGGGCATCTCGAGGCTCGCGTTCACCGTCACCGTGCAGGGCAGGCGGCTGCGGGTGCAGGTAACGGACTCGTCGGCGAGTTATCTGCTCGCGGAGGGCGATCCGCTCGAGATCCTGCACTACGGCAAGCCCTTGACCGTTTCGATCGCGCAGCCGGTCATGCTGAAGGTTCCGCCGCTGCAGGCCGGCCCCGAGCCGGCGCAGCCACCTGGGCGGGCACCCACGCCCAGGCTGCTGAGGGAGGTGCGGCTGGGTGCCGAATCCTTCTGAAGGCGCCCCGCATACCCCGACGCCGATCAGGAGCGGGCATGGGCCGCCGTCATGGCCGCGGGATGGGCATGATTCGCGCGGCGGGCACCGCGTCGGCTACCCTCTTACGACTGCCCTGACCACATCGCCGGTCCTGGGCGCTGACCATTTCCGTGCATGCACCCATTTGGAGCGATTCCCGTGGCTTCCGTCTGCGACGTCTGTGGCAAGGGTCCGGGCTTCGGCAACAAGATCTCTCACTCGCACCGCCGCAGCCGCCGCCGCTGGAACCCGAACATCCAGACCGTTCGAGCCGTCGTCGGCCGCACGCCGAAGCGGCTGAACGTCTGCACCTCGTGCATCAAGGCGGGAAAGGTCAGCCGCTGACCCTTCCCCTCTCGTCCCTCTCGTCTCTAGGCGCCTGCAGGCGTGATCCGCTGAAAGCGTGATCTGGCTTGACCGCAGCTGGTTAACCGGGTCGGCGTCTTGACCGCTCATTAACGCTCGGTGAAGACCGCTCGGTTAAGACCCCTCGGTGAAGACCCCTCGGTGAAGACCCCTCGGTGAAGAAATTGACCGTGCCGCACAGAATTGGCATCGTCGACCGCAGGGCCCGAGTTCGGCGGCGGGGGAGGCCAGCTTGCTATGACGACATCCCCTGACAAAGTCGGCGCGGTTCACCAAACGGCTCCGGCCGTGCACGTGCGCGGCCTGCGGAAGTCCTACGGGGACCTTCGCGCCGTCGACGGCATCGATCTGGAGATCCGCCGCGGCGAGATCTTCGCGCTGCTCGGGCCCAACGGCGCGGGCAAGACCACCACCGTCGAGATCCTTGAGGGATACCGTGCGCGTGACGACGGCACCGTCATGGTGCTTGGTTACGACCCGGGCAGGCAGCGGCAGCCATTGAAGCCCCTGATCGGGATCGTGCTGCAAAGCACCGGGGTCGACGGCTATCTCACCGTCGCAGAAACGCTCGCCATGTACTCGAGTTACTACCCGCACCCGCGACCAGTCGACGAGGTGATCGAACTGGTGGGCCTCACGGAAAAGCGCGATGTGCGGGTCGTGAAACTGTCCGGTGGCCAGCAGCGCCGCCTCGACGTCGCTATCAGCCTCGCCGGCGACCCTGAGCTACTGTTCCTCGACGAGCCGACAACCGGCTTCGATCCGTCCGCCCGGCGTGAGGCGTGGGAAGTGGTAAAGAATCTCGCGTCGCTCGGCAAGACCGTCGTACTCACCACACACTTCATGGACGAGGCGCAGTACCTGGCGGACAGGGTCGCGGTCATCGCCGGGGGGCGAATCGTCGCCGCGGGGACGCCCGCCACCCTCGCGGGCCGTGACATGGTCCGTGCGCGGATCCGCTACCGGCTGCCGGACGGGCCTGTGCCGCCGGCCGATCTGACCGGGGCCGTAACCGGCAAGCCTTCCGGCGCCCTCGGGAGCACCGGTGAATCCGCCGAGGGCGGATTCACCGAGTTCGCCCCCGACGATCTGACGGAGGCGCTGCATCGGCTTACCGGCTGGGCCATCGAGCAGCACGTCGCCCTCGACAGGCTGCAGATCATCCGGCCGTCGTTGGAGGACATCTATCTCGACCTCACCGGGCCGGCTGCCGTAGACCAGCCCGCCCAGAGCGCCCCGCGGCAGCGAAGGAGCCGGCGATGAACTCCTCGGTGCTGACGCTCTCCCAGGTCCGCTACGTGAACAAGGCGTTCTGGCGAAACCCGGCCTCCGCCTTCTTCACGTTCGCATTCCCCCTCATGTTCCTGGTGATCTTCACCGAGTTGCTCGGTCACGGCACCGTGCGCATCGGCGACCGCAATGTCAGCCAGGCCACCTATTACGTGGCCGCGATGGCGGCCTTCGCGGTCATCACCGCCTGCTTCAGCAACATCGCGATCGCGGTGACCTTCCAGCGGGACGCCGGCATCCTGAAGCGGACCAACGGCACGCCGCTGCCGAGCGCGGTGTATCTCGGCGCGAGGGTAGTGCACGCGATGCTAGTCGCGGTCCTGCTTGTCGTGATCACGGCCGCGTTCGGGCGGGCCTTCTACGATGCCGCGATCCCGACAGGTGTGACGCTGCTGCGCTTCGTTGTCATGCTGGTGGTCGGGGCGGCGAGCTTCTGCGCCCTCGGGCTCGCGATCACAGCCGTGATTCCCAACGCCGACGCGTCGGCCGCGATCGTCAACGCCACGATCCTGCCGTTGCTCTTCCTGTCCGGGATCTTCATTCCGTTCGGCAGCAACACGCCTGCTTGGATTTTGTGGATTGCCCGGATCTTCCCCGTCAAACACTTCGCGGACGGCATGCAGGCGGGCTTCCTCGGCACGCCGTTCCACTGGCCCGACGTCCTCGTCGTCGCCATCTGGGGCCTGGCAGGAATGTTGCTCGCGATACGTTACTTCAGCTGGGAGCCACGCCGCGGCTGAGCGCGGCGTGGCCTGCTGGGTCCTCGATAGTGGTCAGTGGTGGCGATCTGCCCAGCGGGTGAACCTGGCGCTGCTCCACGCCGGTGCCTCAGCCGGCGCCTCGCCTGCGGCGATCCACCGGACGAGCGCCCGCGCCGTGACCGGCGCCATGAGGATGCCGGTACGGAAATGCCCTGAGGTGAACCAGGCGTTGGCGACGCCGGGCACTTTATCGATCACTGGGTGCCCGTCGGGATGGCGAGGCCTGAAGCAGCACCACTGATGGGAGACGCCGACACCCTCAAGTGCAGGCAGAGCGGCGTAAAGACCGCCCAGGATCGCTTCGATCACCTGCGGCCGCAATGACGGGCTCTCGTCCCCCATGTCGAAGGTCCCGCCGACAAGCAGCCGCCCGTCCTCCAGTTGCGTCGCTACCGGCGCCACCGTGCCTGGCAGCCGCGCGGCAACCGGCTCTGTCACCAGCAGGTGCCCCTTGACCATGTCGGACGGCACATCGAGCGGGAGGCCATCGAGCACAGGCGGTCGGCCGGTGGCGAACACAACCACGCCAGGGTGGATATCGCCGGCCGACGTGCCGAGGGTGACCACGCGGCCGCCGCGGATCGTCACGGAGAGGGCTGCCACCCCTGTCGCGATGTCCGGCAGCGGCGCGGTCAGCCGGGTGATGGCACGGAGCGGATTGACGCGAGCCTGATGGCGGATCAGGGCAGCGGCCATCGGCAGCGCAAGACCAGGAACACGGTCGCGCACCTGGGCTGGCATGAGCCACTCGATGACCGGCGGCTGATGAGGCGCGAAGCTGTCCGGATCAGGAACGAGGCCGATCCAGTCAAGGTGGATCAAGCCGACGCCACCCGGGTGGCTCAGTTCGAGGTCCTTCCAGTGCTCGAGGCTGGCGCGGGCGAGGTCCGCGAAGGGCCCGGGATCGCTCCACTCGCGGATCTCGGGAGTTAGCAGGCCGGCGGCACCACCGGTCGCACCGGAGCCCAGTTGGCCGGCCTCGATCAGCAGGACCGAGCCGAGCCCGGCCGCACGGCACGCCATGGCGGTGGCAGCGCCGACGATGCCGCCGCCGACGATCAGCACGTCCGGCCTGGTGTCGGGGATGAAGCCCGCACCGCGGCCGAGCGCGGCCCGCTCACCAGGGGCGAGCTGATCACGCCAGATGGCGCTGCTTATCGTCATAACCACCATTCTGACTGCTGCCAGAGCCCGCCGCCTGCCGCCGTTGCCGTGGCGCTGCTGTCGCCGCGTGGGCGCGGCCTGTATCCCGCATTGCGTCGCGGCACGGCGGGTACGCCGGAGCTGCACGCATTCGATCACGTGTGGGCAGATCCGATCTTTCCACCCTCACCGCTGTCGCCCCATCATCGCGGCGCGCCCAGGGCACGCTGGTCAGCAGGCGCGGCAGAAAGGCAGACCACGGATATGAGCGAATTCGGCGGCCGCACGGCGGTCGTCACCGGCGGGGCGTCGGGAATCGGCCTGGCCACGGCGCGCCTGCTCGCCGCCCGCGGCGCGCGGGTAACCGTGCTCGACCGCGACATTTCGGGGGCGACAAGGGCCGCGGGGGGGCTGCGCGCGGTCAGGGCGGACGTGACAGACGACGCAGGCGTGCGGTCGGCGATCGCCGAGGTCGCCGCCGCATTCGGCGGCCTCGACATCCTGGTGAACAACGCCGGAATCGGCGCGGCCGGCACGGTCGAGGACAACGAGGACGACGAGTGGCGGCTGGTCTTCGACGTCAACGTGTTCGGCATGGCCCGGGTCGCGAGGGCGGCCCTGCCGCAGCTGCGCGAGGCAGCGCGGCACCGCGGCCAAGCCGCGATCGTGAACACCTGCTCGATCGCGGCGACCGCCGGCCTGCCCAGACGCGCGCTCTACGCCGCGACGAAGGGAGCGGTGCTCGCACTCACCCTCGCCATGGCCGCCGATCATGTCAGCGAGGGTATTAGGGTCAACTGCGTCGCGCCGGGAACGGCGGACACGCCCTGGGTCGCGAGATTGCTCGACGCGGCACCCGACCCGGCGGCGGAGCGCGCCGCGCTCGCCGCACGCCAGCCCATCGGCCGCCTGGTGAGCGCCGAGGAGGTGGCCGCCGCAATCGCCTACCTGGCTAGCCCACTGGCCAGCGCCACCACAGGAACGATCCTCGCCGTGGACGGCGGCATGTCCGGCCTGCGGCTTCGCCCACCCCGTTAGCATGCGAAACGCCCATGACGCGGACGCGGCCAGGGGCGTTGTCCAGTGGATCTTGGTGGGTGCGGGCGGCGCGGGCATTGGTCACGCTATGCGGAGGCCTGGTAGGTCACCGGGCGGCATCATGGACGAGCAGTCGCCCGGCAGGTCACGCCGCAACCCGGGCGGACAGCGCTCAGCCCGGCGGCCAGCCGGTTACACCGAGCAAGGAGGAGCCCATTGACGAAGCGACGCACCCTCGTGGCGCCGTCGATACCAGGCGAGCCCGAATGGTCGGATCGGCGGACGGACCTGATCTCGGCTGCTGCTTGGCGAGACCATCAACGCGCCAGGGAACTGGTCCTCCTATCCGCCGCACAAACACGACACGCACGAGCCGCCGCGTGAGGTCAAGCTGGAGGAGGTCTACCTGTTCAAGGTCGATCCCCCTGGCGGCTTCGGCGTGCGGCTTCGGTACGGTGCGGAAGGGGAATCCTGCCGCAGTGTCCGCGACGGCGACGCGGTCGCGATCCGTTCCGGATATCACCCAGTCGTGGCGCAGCCGGTTACCGGCTCTACTACCTGTGGGCGATGGCAGGCGAGGGCCGCGAGATGATCCCGTACCTTGACCCTGCGCATGCCTGGGTACAGCAGGGCGGCCAGCCGGCTGGACGGTGACACGGGCGGTCAGCCAGCACGGGCGGTCAGCCAGCACGGCCGGTCAGCCAGCACGGCCGGTCAGCCAGCACGGCCGGTCAGCCAGCACGGCCGGTCAGCCAGCACGGCCGGTCAGCCAGCACGGCCGGTCAGCCAGCACGGCCGGTCAGCCACTGACGTGGCAGCGCGCACCGTCGAACAGGCAGGCTGAAGGGACGCCTGCGTGGCCGGCTCCGGCGAAAGTGACCGCGACTGTCGTACCCTTACGCAGCTGGCCGGCCTGGCCCAGCGGCTCAATGATCACGCTGCCATCGCTTCCGGCGTGCCAGGTCGCGTTGGCCATCCAGGCGATCCGGACGCCCGGCAGCCTGACGGAGAGCCACCAGTGGCCGTCAGGTGAGCCGCCATGGTCAGCGATGGCAATCTCCGCGACGAAACCGCCAGCCGCGGACGGCATCGTGTGGTAGCTGATATGGATCCTTGCCCGCGGCGGCGAAGATCCTGAGATGACCCGGCCCGGTGACGGTGACGACGACGGTAACGGCGACGCGCTGCGGCGGGCAGCGCCGGCGCCCGAGGTCCTCGCGTCGGCGGTGTGGCCCGCGCTGTGACGCGCGCATCTGTCGGCCGCGCAGTTCCGGCTCGGATGCGAACTGCTGAATGTGAAAACCGTCTGGGTGGTGCCAAAGGCCAATAGGGCCATGGTCAAGATACTGGCGCTGAACACGAACGTCGGCGTCACGATCAACCGGCGCAATGAACCGCCACCGGGCGCGCGCCCACCAGCCATCTCGGCATGTGCCGTGACCGTTCGGCGGTGGGCAGGCGTGACCCGGCTGCTACGCCAGCGGATTCGGTGCATCGGGCGATTTATACCAAGCAAGTGGTGTTCACGGCTAGCAAACGCGAACGTTACAGAATAAATCAGCGGAAATGCTCCCAGCCTGCCCTGTGCTGGTATCGCTGTCCATCTACCAGGACCCCGGGAGACGTGTCCATGCCCTGCGTCCTTCCCTGTGCCCCGACATCTCGTGCCCCGACATCTCGTGCCCCGACATGCCCGATGACCGTCCAGCGTGCGGGCAGGTTGACGTCAGGCGGGAACGCGGCGGCGAACGCGTGATCCTCTCCCCCGGTCAGCATCCAGTCGACAGCGCAAACGCCTGCCCGGGCCCGTCCTTGCCGCTCGGCTCGGGACACCGAACGAGGCCAGGGCCGGCCAGCGGCAGCCGTTATGACCAATTCAGCCGCCACGCTGAGCGGGCGGCTGTCGGGCAGCAGGGCGGAGGTCAGGTCGATCACCACCCCGCTCGCTTCGGCCACATGGCCGAGGTCGGCGAGCAGCCCATCACTGACATCGATCATCGCGGTGGCACCGCACCTAGCCGCCTCCGGACCCGCGTCGTACGAAGGCTGCGGGCGCCGGTGCGCGGCGAGCAGTTCCTCCGGGCCGGTCAAGCCGTGATCGAGCAGCGCCAGGCCGGCGGCGGAATGACCGAGCGCCCCGGCGACCGCGACCACGTCGCCCCGGCGAGCGCCCGAGCGGCACACAGGTGAGCGGCCTTCCAGGTCGCCGAGCGCCGTCACCGCAATCATGATCTTTTCTGCCGCCGCGACATCACCGCCGACGACGGCCGCGCCGCCGCGCGCGCACTCGGCGGCGAGCCCGGCGGCGAACTCGTCTGCCCAGCTCACCGGGAGCTGTGGGGGAGCGGCAAACGCCACGAGCAATCCGGTGGCCACCGCGCCCATCGCGGCGACGTCGGCGAGGCTGCGCGCCCCTGCCTTGTGGCCGACGTCATGCGGGCCCGACCAGTCACGGCGGAAATGCTGTCCCTCGACCAGCAGATCGGTGGTCGCGACCACCCGACGGTCCGGCGTGCTCAGCACCGCGGCGTCATCCCCGACGCCCAAGAGGACGTAACTGTTCGGCAGCAGCCCGGCAGACATCCGGGCGATCAAACCGAATTCGCCAAGCTCTCCGATCGTGATATGAACCTCCAGAAAGCGGCCCCGCCGCGCGAATATCCGCCCGCCCGGCGGGCGCCTTAGCCCCAGCGCGCCTACCAGCCGGGGCTCTACGGTAGCGTGGCGTTTCGGGTTAGTGGTCACTCTGGTCTACTCCGCCCCTGGGAGGACGTCATGGTCCAGGCCTACATCCTCATCCAGACCGAAGTCGGCAAGGCAGCCGACGTAGCCACCCGGATCGGCAAGATCCCTGGCGTTACCCAGGCCGAGGACGTGACGGGCCCCTACGACGTCATTGTGCGTGCAGAGGCGACCAACGTCGATGATCTCGGCAAGCTGGTGGTCGCGCAGATACAGGTCGTCGATGGCATCACGCGCACCCTGACCTGCCCCATAGTGCACATCTGAGGCGCCGTCACGCTGCCGCGCGACCCAGCGCAATCAACGCAGGCCAGGGGCACGCTCCCCGGGCTGACGGCCGCCGCGGGGATAATGGCCTGCGTGCTGCTCACAGGTTGCGCCTCCGGTGGGGCGGGTCACGGTGACGCGGCGGTCCGGCTTGTCCCACCCCGCCCGGCGCCGGCGGCGAGCAGGTACTGCGCGGCGCTCACCCGGACGCTCCCCGCACGTCTGGGCGGCCATCCGCGCCGGGCCGTGCGCCCGGGCTCCTCGCTCACCGTCGCGTGGGGAAACCCGCCTGTCACGTTGCGCTGCGGTGTGCCGCTGCCGGCGGCGCTCACCCCGACGGCGGAACTCACCGTGGTGAACGGCGTGTCCTGGTTTCCTCAGCCGCCAGGCGCGGCCACGCCGACGCAGTTCATCGAAGTCGGGCGCGAAGCCTACGTGGAGCTCACCATCCCGGCCAGCTACGCCCCCGCTGGTCCCCTCCTCGTCGCCATCAGCAACGCGATCGTCGCGGTCATACCGGCCAAAACCGGCGGCCAGATCTGAATGACCGGCGCGCCCTAGCGTCGCGCGGTGTCCGGGCGACGCAGGAGCCGGGCCGCCAAGGGCGCTGTCGCGGGACCAAGCCCGAGCGCCGCCGCCTCGTCCAGGTCTGCCGCTGTATCCACATCGCGGCGCAGCCCTGGCAGGTCGTCGCGGCTGATCTCGCGGGCACCAGCGGCCACGTGCCTGCGCCGCGACGCCGGGCCGAATCTCGGCCGGAACGGGATGCCTGGCCGGGTGGTGTAAAGCGTCGTGCCAAGCCCGGAGCTGTCAGGGACGATCGCCTGCGGCCAGCGGGCCGCCTGCCGCAGTGCCCGGTCGAGCTCGGCCGGCCTCAGCGCGGGCAGGTCCGCGGAAAGGGCCGCGATCCCTGACCTTGGATCGCGGCAGGCGGCCTGCGCCGCCCCGTATTCGAGTGCCGGGTTCAACCCGGCAGCTGGCCCGTCACGGATCACGACGGCCCCGAGCCTGCCAAGTTCCCGCGCCGCGAGTTCGTCGTCGGTGACAACGATGACGTGCCGCACCCGCGGGCAACCGAGCGCGGCCCTAACCGTGTCTGCCGCGACGGCAAGAGCCAGCGCCGGCCTGTCCGCGCCTGCCAGCGTGGCCAGCCGGGACTTGGCCCGGGCCAGCAGCTTGACCGGGACCACAAGAGACCAGGTGAGCGGACCCTCAGCCCTCATAAGATGATCCTGCCTCGACACTATGCGCGCGCAGCCGCGAGACTCGCGGTCTGTGACGGGTTGTAGTGGACGGCGCAGCCAACGAAGACTCCTCCTACAGACCACAAGGTTACGTGCGGGGATACTCACGGCAGGAGACAGGTGTGGCGGGAAAGCAGCCAGATCCCGGGTACTCGTACTCGCGCGCCTGGCGAATGGTGTCCGTCGTCCTGCTGCGCCCGACGCTCCGGTTGCTGCTCAAGCGCGACTGGGCGGGCCAGCAGAACATCCCGCAGGCCGGCGGGCTGATCCTGGCGCCCAACCACGTCTCGTACGCAGATGTGTTCGCCGTGATGCTGTTCAGCCACGAGTCCGGCCGTTACCCCGTATTCCTGGCGAAGGACACTATCTTCAAGATCAGGGTGCTGGGCTCGATCGTGACTAAGCTCGGCCAGCTTCCGGTCCACCGCGGCCAGACAGACGCCGCTGCCGTGCTCAAGGACGCCGAGCGTGGCATCGCGGATGGAGCCTGCGTCATCGTCTACCCCGAGGCGACCTGTACCCGGGATCCCGACCTGTGGCCGATGACCGCGAAGACCGGTGTCGCCCGGCTGGCCCTCAGCACGGGTGCGCCGGTCATCCCCATTGCGCACTGGGGCACCCAGAACGTGCTGCCGTACGGGAGCAAGACGCCGCACCTGTTCCCGCGCAGGACCATCCGCATGGTGGCCGGGCCACCGGTCGATCTGTCCGAATTTCGCGACAAGCCGGTTGATGCGGCGACGCTGCGAGCTGCCACCGCGACGGTGATGCGTGACATCACCGGGTTGCTTGCCGGGCTGCGCGGGAAGCAGCCGCCCGCCGCCCCTTACGATCCGCAGCGGCTCGAGGCGGGCAGCGGATCGCGCGCCTAGCTACAGCGAGGACCGGGCCAGGCTCGCCCGGTCTGGCCCCGGTACCTGGCCCGGGGCCAGGTACCGGGGCCGGACCGAACCGCTTCGGGCTCGCGCGGTCAGTCCTCGGACGCTGGATCGGTGCTGACCTGCTGGCCGGACAGCGCCTGGATGGCGCCCATGACCTCATCGGTGGCGCGCCGGCTCACCGGCGGGTCAGGAACTGTACCGGCCGGAGCCGCAAACCGGATGGAAGGGCCGAACTTGATCTGCACCGAGCGAGGCCGGGGCAGCCTGGCTCCTGGCGGGAACGCCCGGTTCGTTCCGACGATTCCGGCAGGGATCACGGGTACACCCGCCTCAATAGCGATCCGGGCCACCCCCGTCTTCCCTCGCTGCAGCCGGCCATCCCGTGACCGGGTGCCTTCGGGAAAGATCCCTACCAACCTGCCCCGCCGGACGGCATGGACCCCCGCCGCCACCACCTCGCCGGCGGCATCCCGATCGTCGGTGGCCACTGGGATGGCGCCGGCGCCCCGAATAAACCAGCGCAGAGATGACCTGTTGATGTACTTCATCTTGGTAAGGAACATCACCCGCCGCCGTGGCACCACGAGTGGCAGCAGAAGCGGATCCAGGAACGACACGTGATTGGCTGCCACGAGAGCCCCGCCCTCGGCCGGAATGTGCTCGAGACCGGTGACCTTAGGGCGGAAAAGCAGGTGGAGTACAGGACCCAGGAGCACGAACTTGAAGGCCGCCCAGAAGACCGGAGAGCCATCCATGATCGGGTGACGCTCTTCCACCATGTCTCCTCCAAATGGGACAATGGTATTGGTTCGCCCGGCGGACGCCCGATTCAGCCCTTTTCACTCGCCGGTCGAGCTAGGCGGCCGCGGCGGGGCGATACCCGGCGGCTTCCAGGGGCCGGTCTCTGCCGCGACTGGCAAGCCCGCCACTACGGTCCGTGTTGCGCCAGGCATGGCACGACCACCTCCGGCAAGCAGGTCCCGGCACCTTCCCGTCGGCGAGCGCGGGGACGGCCATGCACGGCAGCGAGCGTTTCGATCATCGGCACGCGGGGTATCACGATGGCGCTACAGTGCGGACCCCGCCGCCTGCACTTCACCGCGCCTGGTCACGAAATGTAATCATGTGACAGCGCGTCCGGCTAACTTCGAAGATCCAGCACGCAACCGTTGACATGGTCGCTTTGGCAGGTGTATTCAGATTTTATACGGCTTGGATCTTGCGACGCGAGACCCGATGGGAGGGTGGGACGTCAGAGCAGATGTCCGTGAGATTCGGGCTCGGCGGCCTGTGGTGGTTACTGGCGGATGCTGCTTTGCCTAATCATTGGCGGACCGTGCTCAGCCTAATCAGCGGACCGCACTCAACCTAATCATTAGCGGATCGCGCTCAGCCCAAATCCGTGGGCCTAACCCTGGCGGACCGCGCTCAAGTGGGAGGGTGATAGTGGCCGATATAACCCCATTGCGCCCAATGCATGGCGAAGGACGCCGGGTCGGGCGAATCAGTGGCTTGTACGGTGAACTGCTAGCCGAATTCTTCGGGGTATTCGTCCTGATCTCCTTCGGGGACGGCGTGGTGGCCATGGCCGTGGCCGCCCTGCCTGGCTCCGGACGTACCTCAGGTCCAACAGTGATCTTCGACGCGGCCGGTGACTGGCTGCTGATCACGTGGGGATGGGCGATGGCCGTCGCGTTCGGCGTGTGGGTGGCGGGAGGTATCAGCGGTGCCCACCTTAACCCCGCCGTGACACTGGCCTTTGCCGTCAGGCGTAAGTTCGCGTGGGCACGGGTCCTGCCGTACTGGGGCGCTCAGCTGCTCGGCGCGTTCGTCGGGGCCGCCCTGGTTTTCCTCGTGTACCACAGCGCGATCGACGCGTTCAACCTCGCGGCCCACACGCCGAAGAGTGGCGGACAGGCGCTGGCCAGCTACTCGATCTTCGCGACGTTCCCTGCCACGTACTTCCACGGGGCGTTGGCCTGGCCACTGATCGACCAGATCGCCGGCACGGCATTCCTGCTGATCTTCGTCGCGGCGGTCATTGACGCCAGGAACCAGGCGGTTGGGTCGAACATGACGCCACTGATCGTCGGCTTTGCCGTGGCAGCCATCGGCATGTCCTATGGCGCCAACGCGGGATACGCCATCAACCCGGCCCGTGACTTCGGGCCCCGGCTATTCGCCTTCTTCGCGGGGTGGGGAAAGGTGGCCCTACCCGGGACCTACCATATGGGGACCTTCCACTTCAGCAACTACTTCTGGGTACCGATCGTGGGCCCCCTCATAGGAGGCGTCATCGGCATCCTCCTGTACGACTTCTTCATCGGCGACGTCCTGCACTCCAGGCTGCTGGGGGCACCGCCTGAAGGGCCGGAGCCCGGACCTGCGATCGAGGAGAACATCGCCGAGGCTGGCGGCAGGTAGCCAGGCACGAGGGCGGGGCGGCCGGGAAACCCGGTTAGCCCCGCCCGAACCGGAAGTCGGCCCGTGTGCTTGGGCAAAGTCATTCGGAGGAGTCCCACATGAAGAAGCTCATCAACAACACCGACGATGTGGTCAGCGAGGCGCTGCAGGGGTTCGCCGCGGCTCACAAGGACCTCGTCCGGGTGGTGACCGACCCGAACTACATTGTCAGGGCCGACGCCCCGGTGCGGGGCAAGG
Source organism: Streptosporangiaceae bacterium (assembly GCA_035517695.1). Classification (GTDB taxonomy): domain Bacteria; phylum Actinomycetota; class Actinomycetes; order Streptosporangiales; family Streptosporangiaceae; genus DATFVJ01. Next base: position 31,459 of record DATIYI010000267.1, on the reverse strand, counting down.
TCGCCTTGGTGTCCGGGGGCGGCTCGGGCCACGAGCCCATGCACGGCGGCTTCGTCGGCATGGGAATGCTGGACGCGGCCTGCCCCGGTGAGGTGTTCACCTCGCCCACCCCGGACCAGATGCTGGCGGCCACGAAGGCCGTCGACGGCGGGGCGGGCGTCCTGCACATCGTGAAGAACTACACCGGCGACATCATGAATTTCGAGATGGCCGCCGACTTGGCCGGGGCCGAGAATATCGACGTGGCTGCCGTGGTGATCGACGACGACGTCGCCGTGCAGGACAGCCTGTACACCGCGGGGCGCCGCGGCGTCGGGGCGACTGTGCTCGCGGAAAAGATCTGTGGCGCGGCGGCGGAACAGCGCAGGCCCCTGGCGGAGGTGGCCGACCTGTGCCGCAGGGTCAACGCGAACGCGCGCAGCATGGGCATGGCCCTCACACCGTGCACGGTGCCCGCGGCGGGCAAGCCCACCTTCGAGCTTGGGCCAACGGAGATGGAGATCGGCATCGGCATCCATGGAGAGCCGGGCCGGGAGCGCAAAACGGTGGCGCCGGCCAGTGAAGTGGTGGAGATGCTCGCGACGCCGGTCGCCGACGACCTGCCGTTCTCCGCGGGCGACCGGGTACTGGCCTTCGTCAACAGTATGGGGGGAACCCCGCTCATCGAGCTGTACATCGTGTACAACGAGCTCGGCCGTTTCCTGTCCGCGCGCGGCATCGAGATCAGCCGGAACCTGATCGGCCCGTACATCACGTCCCTGGAGATGCAAGGATGCTCGATCACGCTGCTCAAGCTCGACGACGAGATGACGGCGCTGTGGGACGCCCCCGTCAACACCCCGGGCCTTCGGTGGTGCGTGTAGGTGCCTGTCTCGTTCAGTAAGGCACGGGACTGGATCCAGGCATTCGCCGAGGCGGTCGCGGAGAACAAGGACTATCTGACCGAGCTGGACTCGGCCATCGGTGACGCCGATCATGGCATCAACATGAACCGGGGAATGAAGGCCGCCCGCGCCAAGATCGATGCGGTCACCGACCCCGATGTGGGTGCGCTGTTCAAGACCGTCGGCATGGCCCTGGTCTCGACGGTCGGCGGAGCGAGCGGCCCGCTGTACGGAACCCTGTTCCTCCGGATGGGAGCCGCCACCGCAGGTAAGCCCGAGCTGTCGGCCGACGACTGGGCCGCTGCCCTGGCCGCCGGGTTGGCGGGCGTACGGACCCTGGGTAAGGCAGAACTAAAAGACAAGACAATGGTCGACGCCCTAACCCCCGCGGTGGAGGCCCTCGAGGCCGCGCTGGGAGAAGGGGCGGCGCTGCCGGACGCGCTCCGCCGGTCGGCGGAAGCGGCCGAGAACGGCATGAAGGCAACCACCCCGCTGGTGGCGCGCAAGGGGCGTGCGAGCTATCTGGGCGAGCGAAGCGCCGGCCACCAGGACCCCGGGGCCACCTCCTCCTGGCTGCTGGTCCGGACCGCGGCCGAGACGCTCGGCGAGCAGGGTGGTCAGTAGCGCTCAGGCTGGGAAGGACAAGGACTAAGGAGACGGATACAGATGGCGGACTACGTAGGGGCGCTTGACCAGGGCACGACCTCCACTCGCTTCATGATTTTCGACCATCAGGGCAAGGTGGTGTCCATCGACCAGAAAGAACATGAGCAGATCTACCCGAAGCCGGGGTGGGTGGAGCACGACGCCACCGAGATCTGGCGGAGCAGCCAGGACGTCATCCAGGGAGCCCTACAGAAGGCTGGGCTGTCCGCCGGAGATCTCGCCGCGGCCGGGGTCACCAACCAGCGGGAGACCACCGTGGTGTGGGACCGGTCCACGGGCCAGCCAATCCACAATGCAATCGTGTGGCAGGACACCAGGACCGACCGCATCTGTAACGACCTCATCGCCGATGGAGGCCAGGACAGGTTCCGGGCCACGACGGGCCTGCCCATCGCCACCTACTTTTCCGGGCCCAAGATCAAGTGGATGCTCGACAACGTCGAAGGGGCACGGCAGCGCGCCGAAGCCGGCGACCTCCTCTTCGGCAACATCGACACGTGGTGCATCTGGAACCTGACCGGCGGGACGAACGGCGGCGTGCACATCACCGACGTGACCAATGCCAGCCGCACGATGCTGATGGACCTGCGGACGCTGCAATGGGACGACGCCATCTTGTCGACCCTGGGCATCCCGAGGAGCATGCTTCCCGACATCCGGCCGTCCAGCCAGGTCTACGGCGAGGCCGTGGGGACACTGGCAGGCGTGCCCGTGGCTGGTGACCTTGGCGACCAGCAGGCGGCCCTGTTCGGTCAGACCTGCTTCTCCGTGGGCGAGGCCAAGAACACCTACGGCACGGGTAACTTCCTCCTGCTGAACACGGGCACCACGCCGGTGGACTCGAAGAGCGGCCTCATCACTGGAGTGGGGTACAAGATCGGCGACCAGCCGGCCGTGTACATGCTGGAGGGATCCATCGCCATCACCGGGGCGCTGGTGCAGTGGCTGCGGGACAACCTCAAGCTGATCGCGTCCTCGGCCGAGATAGAGAGCCTGGCCAAATCCGTGGAGGACAATGGTGGCGTGTACTTCGTGCCGGCGTTCTCCGGGCTGTTCGCGCCCTACTGGCGCAGCGACGCGCGCGGGGTGGTCTGCGGCCTGACCCGGTACGTTACCGCGGGCAACCTGGCCCGGGCCGCGCTGGAGGCCACCGCCTGGCAGAGCAAGGAAGTCGTCGACGCCATGAACGCCGACTCGGGAGTAGAACTGACCTCGCTCAAGGTCGACGGCGGAATGGTCGTGAACGAACTGCTCATGCAGTTCCAGGCCGACATCCTTGACGTGCCCGTGATCAGGCCGACGGTGCCTGAGACGACGTCGCTCGGGGCCGCATACGCGGCCGGGCTCGCCGTTGGATTCTGGCGGGAGATCGAGGACCTGCGGGCGAACTGGGGCGTGGACAAGCAGTGGGAGCCGCGCATGGATCAGGCTGACCGTGACCGCGGGTACGCCTTGTGGAAGAAAGCGGTCACCAGGACCTTCGACTGGGTCGAGTAGCAGCGATGACGTCATCCGCCGTAACGGCCTCACCGGCGACGGGGCCCACATGGGCCCCGTCGCCGGTGCAGGCCCGGCTTGGCCCTGTCGAATGCGAAATTCTCGTCATGGGGGGCGGATCGACAGGGGCAGGTATAGCCAGGGACGCGGCAATGCGAGGGTTCTCTACCGTCCTGGTGGAGCGGGCAGACCTGGCCACAGGGACCACGGGCCGGTTCCATGGCCTGCTGCACTCGGGGGGCCGGTATGTGGTGAAGGACCCCAAGGCAGCGCAGGAGTGCCTCGCGGAGAACGTGGCGCTGCGCCGTATCGCCGCCGACAGCATCGAGGACACCGGCGGCATGTTCGTTACCACGCCGATCGACGACCCGGGGTACGCCGACCAGTTCGTGCAGGCGTGCATCGCCACGGGGATCCCGGTCGAGGAGATCCCCGTGGCGGAGGCCCTGCGGAGAGAACCGCGGCTGAACCCCCAGATCTCGCGGGCCCTGGTCGTTCCCGATGCGACGGTCGATTGCTGGCAGGTCGTCTGGAGCACCGTGCGATCGGCAGCGGAACATGGCGCCCGGATTTTCCCCTACCACGAAGTCGTCAAGGTGACCCGCGACGGCTCGCGCGTGACCGGGGCCCTGGTCCGGGGGCCCGGGGGCGACGAGGTGCAGATCCGGGCGGAGGTCGTGATCAGCGCCACCGGAGCTTGGGCCGGCCGCATCGCGGCCATGGCGGGATGCAAGGTCAACGTGCTCCCCGGCAAGGGGATCATGGTTGCGATGAGTCACCGGCTCGTCAACACCGTGGTGAACCGGTGCGAGAGTCCGTCCGACGGGGACATCCTCGTGCCCATCCACACGGTCAGCGTCATCGGCACGACCGACGTCCAGGTGGCCGACCCGGACGACTGGTCGATCTCCCATGCCGAGATCGACCAGATGCTCGAGGCGGGAGAGAACCTCGTGCCGGGCTTCCGTGCGGCCAGGGCCCTGCGCGTATGGGGAGGCGTTCGCCCCCTCTTCCAGGACGACTTGCCCGCCCAGTCCAGGGACGTGACCCGTGCGCACGCCGTGCTCGATCACAGTGACCGCGATGGTGTGGAGCGGTTCCTGACCATCGTCGGGGGCAAATTCTGCACGTTCCGGCTGATGGCTCAGGACGCCGTCGACGCGGCCTGCACCGTGCTCGGTACGCAGCGGCCCTGCCGGACCGCCGATGAGCCGCTGCCCGACTCAGCGGACGGCCGCTTCTACTGGATGGGCTCGCGCCTGGCCCGCCGGGAGGCGTCCCTGCACGATGACCAGTTGATCTGCGAGTGCGAGCTGATCCAGCGGGGCCGTCTAGAGGACGCGATGGTTCAGCGCGGGACGGCGAACCTCGATGACATCCGCCGGATCCTACGCCTTGGGATGGGGCCGTGCCAGGGCGGGTTCTGCACCTTCCGTGCCACCGGGATCCTCCACCAGGCGATGAAACTATCCGCGTCGGAGGCCAACAGGGCAATGCTGGAGTTCCTTCAGGAGCGGTGGAAGGGCGTGCAGCCGCTGCTGCATGGCGACCAACTGCGACAAGCGTGGCTGGACAACTGGATCTTCCAGGGGGTCTTGGACGTGGAGCACCTACCGGGGATGGCGCAAACGCGGGAGCACGCGCCGGTATGAGCGGCCGAGCGGGCGACGGCCGGATGGCCGATGCGGTCGTGGTAGGAGCCGGGATGGCAGGCCTCACCGCAGGGGTTCGCCTGGCCGAGGCCGGGCTGCGAGTCGTCACGGTGGCCAAGGGCCTGGGTTCGCTCCGCCTCGCCCCGGCGACCGTGGACATCCTGGGATACGGGCCCGACCGGGTGGACAGCCCGGCACGTGCGCTTGCGGCCTTCGTGGCAGCCCACCCGGACCATCCCTACGCTCTCGTCACCCCCGGCGTGCTGGCCAAGAGCGTGAATTGGCTCAAGGAGCGGGTGAACACCTATGCCTATCTGGGCGACCCAGAGGTCAACATGCTGCTGCCGACGGCCGTCGGGGTTCCCCGGCCAAGCGCGGTGGTGCCGGAGACCATGGCAGGCGGCGACATCCGCGCGCTCAAGCACGTGGCCATCATCGGGCTCCGGGCGCTGAAGGACTTTCACCCCGCGCTGGTGGCTGACAACCTCCGGGCTTCCGCGGTCAGCGGCGGTGCCGCGGTTGAGGCCAGGTCCATCATGCTGAACCCACCCACGGGCGGCGAGGCTGACGTGGGCACGCTCGCATTCGGCCGACGCTTCGAGGAGGCGGCGTTCCGCAGCGCGGTGGCGGCTGAGCTGCGCGCCGCCCTCCACGACGAGCAGGCGGTTGGAATGCCGGCGGTACTCGGGTTTGATCACGTCGGGTCGGTGTGGACCGAGTTCCAGGAGGCGGTCGGCCGCCCCGTGTTTGAGATCCCCACGATTCCGCCGTCAGTGCCTGGCGTGCGCCTGGCCAGGGTCCTGCAGGAACGCCTCCGCCGGGCCGGCGGACGGTTCGTGCTTGGCGCGCAGGCGGTGGGTCCGGAGCTGCGGAGCGGCAAGCTCGTCGGCGTGCGGATCCGGACAGCGGCCAGGGAGACGGTACGGGCGGCCCGGTCAGTGGTGCTGGCGACGGGAGGGCTCGCCTCCGGCGGGATCGAAGTTGACTCCCGCGGCGCCGTCCGGGAATCGGTGCTTGGGCTGCCGGTGTGGGGCAGGCCCTCCGGTGCAGAGCCAGGGTTCTTGCCCCGGTACCTCGACGAGCACCCGATGGATTCGGTCGGCGTCCGGGTCGACCGCAGGCTCCGCCCGGTCGGCCCGGGCGGGGAGCCCGTGCATGAGAACCTGCACGCGGCCGGGGCCGTGATCGGCGGGGCCAGACCCTGGCGGGAGAAGTCCGGGGACGGCATCAGCCTGTCGACCGGGTACCTGGCGGCCGGCGCGATCCTGGAGGATGCTGAATGATCGACGAATCGCTGCCCGGATTTATCCGCGGATCGCTCGACCACTGCGTGAAGTGCAATATATGTGAGACGGCGTGCCCTGTCATGAACGTCACTCCGCTGTTCCCCGGGCCGAAGTACGAGGGACCTCAGGCCGAGCGCTTCCGCACGCCCGGGGCATCGGCGGACGATTCGATCGACTATTGCTCCGGATGCGGCATCTGCACACTGGTGTGCCCGCAGGGAGTGAAGGTCGCAGAGATCAACTCCAGGGCCCGGGCCACCATGAAGCAGCAACGGGGCATCCCCCTGCGTGACCATCTCCTGGCCAGGCCGAGCGTGGAGGGCAGGCTGGCCACGCCGCTGGCGCCGCTGGCCAACCTCGCGCTGTCCAATCGAGGTATCCGCCTGCTGATCGAGAAGACGCTGCGGATCCACCGGCAGGCCCCGCTGCCGAAATTCGCGGGCCTGACATTCCAGGGCTGGGCCCGGCGCCACCAACCGCCGCCTACCGACGATGCGGTGGTGTACTTCCATGGCTGCAGCACCAACTACTTCCAGCCGGAACTCGGGGTGCAGGCGGTAGCCGTCCTGGAACACAACGGGTTCCGGGTCCTGGTGCCGCCGCAGGACTGCTGCGGGCTTCCCCTGCAGTCGAACGGGATATTCGACACTGCGCGCTCCTATGTCAGCCGGCTTGCCAGGAACCTGGCGCCCTATGCCAGGCAGGGCTACAAAATCGTGGCCACATCGACCAGCTGTGGCCTCATGCTGAAGCGTGAGGCCCTGGAGATCCTGGGCATGGAGGACGACCAGGATCTCCGCGTGGTGAGCGAGCAGACCTACGATATCTGCGAGTTCCTGGCCGATCTGGACGAGCAGGGCCGGCTCCGCAGCGACTTCAACTCCCTGCCGATCACGGTGACCTATCACGCGCCGTGCCAGCAACAGAGCCACCTGATCGGCAAGCCGGCCCTGGACCTGCTCGACCTGATACCGGAGCTGAAGGTGATCGAGCTGGACCGGGCGTGCTGCGGAATCGCGGGTACCTACGGGACCAAGCGCGAGAAGTACGACGTTGCCATGCAGGTCGGGGCCGGCCTCTTCGGGGACATCCGGGATGCCGGGCCCGACCTCGCGGTATGCGACAGTGAGACGTGCCGGTGGCAGATAACGCACGGCACCGGCCGGGAGTCCGTCCACCCGGTCGAGATCCTGCATCAGGCCTACGGCCTCGGCAGCCGAGCACGCAGAAAATAGCCTCGAGTCCAGGTAGCGGGGACCGCGATGGTCGGGATCGTGATCGTGTCGCACAGCGCCCGCCTGGCCGAGGGCGTCGTGGAACTTGCCAGGGAGATGGCGGGCCCCGACGTCGCCATCGTCGCCGCGGGCGGCCTGGACCTCCCCGGCCGCCCACTCGGGACCGACGCCGCGCTCGTGGCTCGTGCGGTGACGGAAGCATGGAGCGATGAAGGTGTCCTCGTGCTCATGGATCTGGGCAGCGCGGTCATGTCCGCGGAGATGGCCCTGGAAATGGTGGCGGATGAGCGTCGCCCCAGGCTGCTCCTATGCGAGGCCCCCATCGTCGAAGGTGCCGTAGCCGCCGCGGTGGCGGCCCGGCTGGGAGAACCGCTGGCACGGGTGGCGGCGGAAGCGCGAGGTGGGCTAGCCGGCAAGACCGCCCATCTCGCCGCCTCCCCTGAACAGGAGCCCGAGCAAGTTCCTGGCGACGGGCTGGCCGGGGAGATTACCCGCGACGGGCCGGCCGGGGAGGCTCCTGGCGACGGGCCGGCCGGGGAGTGGCCCGCGGATGGCGGCCACGGGGAGGGAGCCGTCGAGGCACGTTTGTCCATCGCCAACCCCCTCGGCCTGCACGCCCGCCCCGCCGCCAGGTTCGTCGAGACGGTCGGGCGGTTCGAGGCGACGGTGACGGCGGAGAACCTGACCGCACATTCGGGGCCGGCCAGTGCGCGGAGCCTTAACGGCGTGGCCACCCTGGGAGTCCGCCAGGGACACGAGGTTCTGGTGCGGGCGACCGGGCCGCAGGCTCGGGAGGTGCTCGAGGCCCTTCGCGACCTGGCGGCTCGTAATTTCGACGAGCCCGCGGCCCAGCGGACCGCCGCTTCGGCCACGCAGCGGCCGCCGCAGGCCGATGCCACCACGCAGCGGCCGCCGCCGGCCGATGCCACGACGCGGCAGGTCCCGCCGCAGCCGCCACCCGCCAACGAGGCCCCGGCCGCTGGGACGGTGTTGCACGGACTCGCCGCCTCCCCTGGTATCGCGGTGGGACCGGCCAGGCAGCTGCGCGCGGCACCGATCGAGGTACCGCGGACGCCTGCGGACGCCCCCGGACCGGAGCTCGACCGGCTGGATGACGCCCTCGAGGCAACGCGGCGTGATGTCCTAGCCGCCAGGGACTCGGTGGCAGCGAGAACCGGCGCTGCGTACGAATCGGCCATCTTCGATGCTCACCTGCTGTTTCTGAAGGACGAGGCCCTGCTGGACCCGGCCCGCCGCCTCATCGGCGAAGGCCGAAACGCCGCGGACGCCTGGGACCGTGCGGTGAGCGACATGGCCGAGGTCTGGCAGCGCCTGGAGGACGAGTACCAGCGGGGACGAGTCCGCGATCTGGAGAGCATCCGGGCTCAGGTGCTGGCGCACCTGCTCGCCGTGAGCCGCTCAGGAGGAAGCGAGCCAGGCATCGTGCTGGCCGCCGACCTGTCTCCTGCCGACACGGCCGGCTTCGATCCGGCCGTGGTCCGGGGAATCGCCACGGCCCTCGGGGGTCCGACCTCGCACGCCGCCATCCTCGCCAGGGCGCTGGGCATTCCGGCCGTGGTCGGCTTGGGGGCCGGGTTGCTAGCGCTGCCCGAGGCGACGCTGCTCCTGCTGGATGGGGAACGGGGAACGGTGCGGGTCGCGCCGCCGCCCGCGGACGTCGCCGCGGCCGAGCGGGCTGAGGAGCGCCGCCGGGCGGCTGGCGAGCGAGCCCGCCAGTTGGCCGACCAGCCAGCCGTCACCCGAGACGGTACCCGCGTGGAGGTCGCTGCCAACGCGGGCTCGGTCGAGGACGTCCGGCGAGCGGTCGCCGCAGGCGCCGACGGGGTGGGCCTGCTTCGAACCGAGTTCGTGTTCCAGGCCGCGGCGGCCATGCCGACCGAGCAGGAGCAGGAGGCGATGTACCGGGAGATCGCCCGGATCCTGGACGGCCGGCCGCTCATCGTCAGGACACTGGACGTCGGGGCAGACAAGCCGCTTTCATATCTGCCCAGGGAGACGGAGCCGAACCCGGCGCTAGGACAGCGCGGCATCCGGCTCGGCCTGGCCAGGACCGAACTTCTGCTGCCGCAGATCCGGGCCGTACTGCGGGTGGCAGCGCAGCACCCCGTGCGGCTCATGTTCCCCATGGTGGCCACCCGGGAGGAGGTAGACGCGGCACTGCGGCTGGTGGCGGAGGCGCGGCACGGCCTTCGCCAGGGCGGCGTGGCGGCGGACAGGATGGGCGGGCCGGAAGTAGGGATCATGATCGAGGTTCCCTCGGCCGCCGTCGCCGCCGCGAGCCTGGCCGGGGCTGTCGACTTCTTCTCCGTGGGCACCAACGACCTCACCCAGTACACCATGGCTGCCGATCGCGACGTGACCGCGGTGGCCCGGCTCGCCGACGCGATGCACCCCGCCGTGCTGACGCTCATCGGCCGGGCGGCGGTGGCGGCCACCGAGGCGGGCCGGTGGATCGGGGTGTGCGGCGAGTTGGCGGCCGACCCGCTCGCCGTTCCCCTGCTCCTCGGCCTCGGCGTGCGTGAGCTTTCGGTTAACACAGCCTCGGTCGCCGTCGTCAAGCAGGCGGTCAGGGAGGTGGATCTGGCGGAGGCTGCGGAGCTGGCCCGGCAGGCCATCCTGCTGCCGTCTGCCGACGCCGTGCGAGAGCTGGTGCGGGGCCGTTAAGGCCGCCCATATGGGATGCTGAAAGCCGATGGCATCCGATGGCGAGGCAATGAGAGACCAGCGGACGGCGCAGCTCCTGAACGGCATCAGCCTGTTGCGGGTGGTCATGATAGTGCCGGTGATGGCGCTCGTGCTGGCCGGCCCCACGGTGAACCACGCCTACGTCGGGGCCGCTGTGCTTTTCACCCTCGCCGCGGCAACCGACTTCTTCGACGGCTACCTGGCGAGGCGGTGGCGTGCCACCACCGAGCTCGGGGGGTTCCTGGACACCACGGCCGACAAGCTGCTGGTGTCCGGGGTCCTGATCGCGCTGGTGGCCGTGGGGCGAGCCTCCCCGTGGGCGGCCGTGGTGATCGTCGGGCGGGAGATCTCGGTTCTTGGCCTCAAGGCCATCGCCGCCGCCAGCGGGACGGTCATCCACCCGTCGATCTGGGGCAAGCTCAAGTTCGCCGTGCAGTTTGTCGCCATCGTCATGGCCATCTTGAGATACCCGCACCGGGTAGGGTATCTGTATCTGGACGAGTGGGCCATGAGCCTTGCGGTTGTGATAACCGTGCTGTCCGCGGTCGAGTATTTCGCCCGCTTCTCCTCGGTGCTCGGGACGGGACGCCGCTGATGGATGCCAAGCCGACCCTGGTCCTCGGAGCCACCGGCTTCGTGGGCGGAGCCATCCTGGAACGGCTGGTCTCGCTGGGCCGGCCTGTGCGGGCTGTGGCCCGGTCCGGCCGGGCTGCCGGCGAACTGAAGGGCCGGGGGGTGGAGACGGTCACCGGAGACCTCCTGGACCTTGAGAGCCTTGTCCTGGCCATGACAGGGTGCGGCGTGGTGTACCACGCCGCCGGGGTGAACGCGTTCTGCCTAACCGACCCCCGGCCGATGGCACGGGTCAACATCGACGGCTCGACGAATGTTGTCATCGCGGCCGCTCGCGCGGGGATCCGCCGGGTTGTGTACACCTCCTCCGCGGCAGCGCTTGGAGAAGCCCCGGGGACCGTCGGGAACGAGCAATCGGTCCACCGCGGCTGGTTTCTGTCACAGTACGAGCGGACGAAGTACCGGGCCGAAGTTCGAGTCCGCAACGAGGCGGCCGCCAGAAACGTGGACGTGGTGTGCGTCAGCCCGTCGTCGGTGCAGGGGCCCGGCCGCGTGCACGGGACGGCCCGCCTGCTGCTCCAGTACGTGAACGGTCGTCTCCGGTTCCTGATCGACAGCCGCATGAGCATACTCGACGTCGCCGACTGCACGGCCGGGCATCTCCTGGCGGAGGAACGCGGCGCCCCCGGGGAGCGTTACGTGCTCAATGGGGCTACGTGCACCACGCGGGAGCTAATCGACCTGCTCGCGCGGACCACGGGGATCGAGCATCCGGTTCGGTGGATCCCGGCACGTGCCGCGCTCGCTGGGGCGACGATCCTGGAGGAGGGCGCCCGGGTCATCAGGCGCAATCCGCCCCTGTGCAGGGAGATGGTCCAGACCCTGCTGCACGGCCACATGTACGATGGTTCAAGGGCGGAACGGGAACTCGGCGTCCGCTATACGCCCGTGGAGGATACGATCCGCAGGACCCTCCTCTGGTACAACGAGCACGGGTACCTCACCCGGCCGTTGCCCGCGGGTGAAGCCTGGGGAACGGTCTGACAGGCTGCACCAGTTTGGGGCCACCATCCGGAGGGTCGATGGAGCGTAAGGGCGAACGGATGCTGGCGCAGACCGTCGGTGCCCGGGTGGCACGGGGAGTGTTTGTGATCGGGACCCTTCGACCCATCATCAGGCACTATGTGCATCCAAAGGTCTCGGGCCTGGAGAACCTACTCGAACTCCAACCGCCGTTCCTGCTGGCGGCGAACCACTCCAGCCACATGGACACGCCGCTGATCCTGATGAGCCTACCGAGGGAACTGCGCCACCGGACGCTGGTCGCCGCCGCGTCGGACTACTTCTATTCCCGTCGGCTGCTCGGCGCATTCGTGTCGATGGCGGTCGGCGCCGTGCCCATCGAGAGGCGGGCTGCTAGCCGCCAGACCATGGCACGCGTGAACCGGCTCCTGTCGCAGAAGTGGTGCCTCCTCATGTTCCCCGAGGGTAGCCGGACGCCGGACGGACGGCTCTACCGCGGGAAGACGGGGATCGCCCGGGTAGCCCTATCGGCCGGCGTCCCAGTGGTGCCGGTGGGGATTGTCGGAACCTATCAGTCGATGCCCAGCGGAAGATCGTGGCCAGAGCCTGGGCAGGTCGAGGTGCGCTTCGGCAAGCCGCTCTTGTTCGAGAAAAACCCACGAGATGCGGCCAAACGCACCGTACTGCGGACGACCGCCGATCAGATTATGCACGAGATCATGACGCTCACCGAGCAGACCTACGTGGATCATTACGCCACACAGGTCAAGGCGCGACCGTCACCAGACCCACCCGATCCCTCCTGAACAGGCCGTCAGCCGCCCTCAGCCCCTCAGCGCGAGGACCGGGCTAGCGAGGCGGGGATGCTGGTAGCTCACGAAACGTGCCCTAAGGTCATGGCAGCCTATCGAGGGGTAAGGTCGGGACGCTGCGATTAGATTCCGAGGAGGCCGCGTGAGCCAGCAGCGGAAGATCAGGGTCGCCGTGGTTTTCGGGGGCCGCAGTGCCGAACATGCCGTCTCATGCGTTAGTGCGGGGAACGTGCTCGCCGCGATCGACCCAGCCAGGTACGAGGTGATACCGATCGGGATCACGAGGGAAGGCCAGTGGGTACTGACGGACGGCGATCCAGCGCGTCTGGCCATCGCTGACGGCCGGCTCCCTTCGGTGGAATCGCCGTCGGCCGCGCGGGTACCTGCGACCCGCTCCGGCACTGCAGGGGGGCCGGGCACCGCGCCGCAACTATCGACGGCACAGGGACCAGGCGTCGCGCCCGACCGGGGGGCAACGCGGGAACCTGCGGTGTCGCCGGTCGCCCCGCATGGGACGCGCGCATCCGGCCTCGCAGTGACAGGAGCCGGGCAAGTACCGCAGGCGCTGGCCGAGGTCGATGTCGTACTGCCACTACTGCACGGCGCCTACGGCGAGGACGGCACCATCCAAGGGCTGCTCGAACTCGCGGGTGTCCGCTATGCCGGTGCAGGGGTCTTCGCCAGCGCAGCCGGCATGGACAAGGAATACATGAAACTAATCTTCAAGGCCCGTGGCCTACCGCTCGGGCCGTACGTCGTCGTCCGCGACAGAGACTGGGGACAGGCGGCTGTCGCCAGCGCAGGCCCGCCCGCCGCGGTCAGGCGCAAACGCGTCCTCGATGAGATATCCGAGCTGGGCTGGCCCGTGTTCGTGAAGCCCGCGCGGGGCGGATCAAGCATCGGCACCTCAAAGGTATCCGACGTTGCGCAGCTCTACGAGGCGATAGAAACTGCCCGCGAGCATGACCCGAAGGTGCTGGTGGAAGCCGCCATAGCGGGCCTCGAAATCGAGTGCGGGGTACTGGAGGGAATCGACGGCGGGCCGCCGGACACCAGCGTGCCAGGCCAGGTCCGGGTGGCAGGCGACCAGGAGTTCTATGACTTCGAGGCCAAGTACCTCGATAGTGCCACCAGCATGGTGATCCCGGCCCCGATCCCCGCGGAGCACAGCAGGGAGATACGGCGGCTCGCCGCCGCCGCGTTCGACGCGTTGTCCTGCGAAGGGCTGGCCCGGGTGGACTTCTTCTACACCCCGGACGGCCGGGTCCTGGTCAACGAGATCAACACCATGCCCGGTATCACGCCAGGCTCGGGCTTCCCGCTCATGTGGGCGGCGACCGGCGTGCCGCTCAGGGAACTCATCGACCGGATCCTGCAAGCCACCCTGCGGCGCCCAGTCGGCCTGCGGTGAGCGGCCAAGCGGCAGGGACGGTTCAGCGGTGCAAGCCACGGTGCGGAGCTATGACGCGCTGAGCCGGTCAGGGACCGTTTTCCTCGACGACGGAACCGTCGTGCCGTTCGGCGGATTCGCGTTCGACGCCGGCGGCCTGCGGTTGCTGCGAGTCGGTCAGCGCGTGACCATGGCGGTGGACACCTCCGGTCAGGTCACGGCCATTACGCTGGTGACATTGCCATTGCCAGGATAAGCGGCGGACATGGGGTGCACGCTTTGGTGGGCTCAGACGTAGCTGGGCGGCGCACGAAAGCCCAGCCTCCGTGCGCCGCCCAGCCAACCGATCGAACGCCGCGACTACTTCTTTTTCGCGGTCCTTGCAGGTGCTTTCTTCTGGCCGTTCACCATGGCTTTGAAGTCCGCGCCAGGCCGGAACTTGGGCACCGATGACTTCGGCACCTTGATGGCCGCCCCCGTGGCTGGGTTACGGGCTGTCCGTGCGGGACGCACCGCCTTCTCGAAGACGCCGAACCCGGTGATCGCCACCTTGTCGCCCTTGGCCACTGTCGCCTGAATAGTCTCAAGCACGGCATTCACGGCGTCGGTTGCGGTCTTCTTGTCCCCCAAGCGGCCGGAGATCGCGTCGATCAGGTCACGCTTGTTCATGAGTCACTCCTCCGGTTACCCCCGAGGTCGCGCGCGCAATGCAGCCGTGCTCGCGACCTCTGACCTGCTTGAAATTAGGCTACTTAGCCGCGTTGCACAATTACCTGCGGGCCGAATCCCGGCGTGTCGGCACATCCGCCGTTGATTGCGAGACGGGTGGAGCCTGCGGGACTCATGATGTGAACAATTCGGTCCTCAGTTCCTTATCTGCACAACGCCCCCCGCGCGGCCGCCTCGGCCATCGCCGCTGCGCCCGGCTTACCGAACATGGGCTGGAGCCTCCCGCTAGGCGGTCAACGGCAGCCACGCCGGGCGGCGCCGCTCGAACTCGGTGATCTCATCGGCGTGGCGCAGGGTGAGGCCGATGTCGTCCAGACCCTCCATAAGCCGCCACCTTGTGTAGTCGTCGATCTCGAACGCGGCTCGAATATCCGCCGCCGCCCGCACTTCGCGCGCCCGTAGATCGATCACGATCTCGGTGCCGGGATCCGCCTCGACGGCGTCGTGCAGCGCCTGCACGACCTCCTCAGACACCTGCACTGGGAGCAGGCCTGCCTTGGTGGCGTTGCCCGCGAAGATGTCACCGAACCGCGGTGCCACGACCGCGCGGAAGCCGTAATCCTGCAGCGCCCAAACGGCGTGCTCACGCGAGGACCCGATGCCGAAATCCGAGCCCGCCAGGACGATCGTCGCCCCGGCGTAGGCGGTGTCGTTGAGCACGAAGGCCGGATCCTCCCGCCAGGCGGCGAACAGTCCCTCGCCAAAACCAGTTCTGCTGACGCGCTTGAGGTACTCGGCCGGAATGATCTGATCGGTGTCTACGTTGCCGCGCCGCAGCGGCAGCGCCCGGCCGGTGTGGGTGCTGAACGGTTCCATCGAGCTCTCCTTACAGGTCGGCTGGGACGGTGAGCCTGCCGGTCACCGCGGTCGCGGCGGCCACCTGGGGTGACACCAGGTGCGTGCGGCCACCCTTTCCTTGCCTGCCTTCAAAGTTGCGGTTGGAAGTGGAGGCGCAGCGCTGCCCTGGCGCGAGCTTGTCCGGGTTCATGCCGAGGCACATGGAGCAACCCGCGCTCCGCCATTGCGCCCCCGCGGCGGTGAAGACGCCGTCAAGGCCCTCACCTTCCGCCGCCTCCTTGACCTTCATTGATCCAGGTACGACCAGCATCCGGACGCCATCAGCGACACGGCGCCCGCGCAGCACGTCAGCGGCGGCGCGCAGGTCTTCGAGCCGCCCGTTGGTGCATGAGCCGACGAACACGGTGTCGACGGTGATGTCGCGCAGCGGCATGCCTGGCCGCAGGTCCATATAGGTCAGGGCACGCTCGGCGGCGGCGCGAAGATCAGTATTACTGAACGACTCCGGAGGTGGCACCGTACCGTCAAGCGGACCGGCCTGGCCGGGGTTGGTTCCCCAGGTGACGTAGGGCGTCAGCCGGCTCGCGTCGATCTCGACCTCGCGGTCGAACGTGGCATCGTCGTCAGTGCGCAGCGAGCGCCAGTAATCGAGCGCGGCCTGCCAGTCGGCGCCGCGAGGTGCGTGCGGCCGGCCCTTGAGATAGCTGAACGTTGTGTCGTCAGGCGCGACCAACCCAGCCCGCGCACCGGCCTCGATGGACATGTTGCAGACCGTCATGCGGCCTTCCATGGAAAGCTCAGTGAGCGCCGTGCCTCGGTATTCGATGACGTGTCCCTGCCCGCCCCCAGTACCGATCTTGGCGATGATGGCGAGGATGAGGTCCTTGGCCGTGACGCCGAACGGGAGGCGGCCGGCGCACGTGACGGCCATTGTCTTGGCCCACTTCTGCGGCAGTGCCTGGGTGGCGAGCACATGCTCGACCTCACTGGTGCCGATGCCGAACGCGAGGGCGCCGAACGCGCCGAGCGTGCTGGTGTGCGAGTCCCCGCAGACGATGGTCATGCCCGGCAGTGTCAGCCCGAGTTGCGGGCCGATGACATGCACTATCCCCTGGCCCGCATCGCCCATCGGGTGCAGCCTGATGCCGAACTCGACGCAGTTCTTGCGCAGCGTCTCCACCTGGATACGGGAAACCGGGTCGGCGATGAGGCTTCGCGGGCCCGTCACGCCTTCGGTCGGGACATTGTGATCCTCAGTCGCGATGGTGAGGTCGCGACGCCGCACCTTACGGCCGGCCAGCCTGAGGCCATCGAACGCCTGCGGGCTTGTCACCTCGTGCGTCAGATGCAAGTCGATATAGAGCAGGTCGGGCTCACCGTCAGCGCGCCGCACCAGATGTGCGTCCCAGACCTTCTGCGCGAGTGTCAGGCCCATCGTCTCGCCTCCTAGTCGGCTGCGTCCCGCTCTGCGCCTCTCGGGTGTGTGCGCTTGTCGGCCGCGTTGCTTGTCGGCCGTGTTGCTTCTCAAATGGCGAGACGGCAGTATTCAGTACATGGACAACTCTAGCGGAGTCGGAGTCCTGGACAAGACCGTATCCGTGCTCGACGCCCTCGAATCCGGCCCGGCCTCGCTGGCGCAGCTTGTGCACACCACAGGACTGACGCGGCCGACCGCGCATCGGATAGCCGTCGCCCTCGAGCGCCATCGGCTGGTGACCAGGGACTCACGCGGCAGGTTCACGCTCGGTCCCAGGATCGCCGAGCTTGCCACGGCCGCTGGCGAAGACAGGCTGCTCGCCGTAGCGCAGCCGGTGCTCAGCCACCTGCGCGACCTGACCGGGGAAAGCGCGCAACTCTACCGGCGGCAGGCGGACTCGCGGATCTGCGTGGCCGCGGCCGAACGCGCGAGTGGCCTGCGTGACACCGTCCCGGTCGGCGCGGCACTGCCAATGATGGCCGGCTCGGCGGCGCAGGCGCTCGTCGCTTGGGATGAGCCCGAGCGGCTGCACCGCGGCCTGCGTGGGGCCAAGTTCAGCGCCACCACACTAGCCCAGGTCCGCAGGCGCGGCTGGGCGGCGAGCGTCGCGGAACGGGAGCCCGGCGTGGCGTCGGTCTCCGCTCCTGTCCGCGGCGCAGCCGGCAAGATCGTAGCGGCTATCTCGGTCTCCGGGCCGATCGAGCGCCTCACCCGCTCACCGGGCCGTCTCCACGCGGCAGCCGTCGTTGCGGCCGGGGACCGGATCAGCGAGATGCTCCGGCGAGCCGGCTGATCCGATCCCCCTCAAGTCTCGTCCCCGGTGATGGTCTCGTCCCCGGTGATGGTCTCGTCCCCGGTGATGGTCTCGTCCCCGGTGATGGTCTCGTCCCCGGTGATGGTCTCGTCCCCGGTGATGGTCTCGTCCCCGGTGATGCGGGCCTCCGCGTCCGCCCACAGCCCGGCGGGCGTGAACGTGTCGCTTGTGATGTCCCGCGCGGGCAACGACCAGAAGCGGAAGGTGGCGCTCTTCATCCACGGCCGCATCCGCTTCATTGCGGAGGCGTGCGGATCCGTCCTGGCGAAGCCGTAGATGGCGCTGCGGTCCGCCCACGCCGACAACGTCCAGAACGTGCCCGTCAGCGGATGTGCGCGCAGCGAGACGCCAAGGATCCCCGGTGAGCGCCTGGCCTGTCGCCACAGGCGGAGCGAGTAGAACAGGAAGCCAGGTGAACGCAACGCGGTCCTTAGCTCGAACCTTGATCCCATCACCACCGCTTCGCGTCCGAGAACCGGCTGGTCGATCGCAGTCCAGGGGATCTCCATGAGTTCCGCTCCTTGTCAGTGACGGCCCGGCGTGATGCCGCTAACCGCCGGATCGTTCGCTCGTGCAGTCGCAAGCATTAGATAGTGCCACTGCCCAATATTAGATATTGTTACTATCTAAGTCCAGGGATCAGCGGGTCGGCGGTGCGGAACTACGAGCGGGGTGCGGGGGTGACTGGGTCCGGTGCAGATGTCAGAGCTGACCAGGCGCAGCGGCGTGCCGATCCCGACGATCAAGTACTACCTGCGGGAAGGACTGTTGCAGCCGGGGGAGGCGACGGCAGCAACGCGGGCGGAGTACGGCGAGCCACATCTGCGGCGGCTGCGGCTCATCAGGGTCCTTATCGAACTCGGCGAGCTTCCGGTGGCATCGATCAGGCGGATCGTCGGGAAGCTCGACGACGTGACGGTCGGCCTGCATGAACTGCTCGGTGCTGTTCAGTACGCGCTCGGCCCGCACGTCACCCCGCTCACCGGCGACCCGGAATGGCAGGCCGCCGATAGTGAGGTCAACGCCCTGATCACCGAGCTTGGCTGGCAGATCGCGGCAAGCTCGCCTGCCCGCGTCCTGTTGAGCTCCGCGGTCGCCGCGCTGCGCCGGCTCGACTACGTGCCCGCGGGCCCACGCCTGCGCGTCTACGCGGAAACCCTCGGCCGGCTTGCGGCAGTAGAGGTCGCCGGCGTGGGCTCGCCAGCCGGAAAGCCGGCATCCGCGGCGAACCCCGCCCCGGCCGAAGTTCCCGTGTCCGCGGCAGAACCGATCTCGGGCGGTCCCGTCCCGGCCGAAGAACTCCTCCCAGCCGAGCAGCCGGAACCGGACCAGGCAAGCAATGACATGCGAGTCGCCGAGCGCACCGCGGTCGTCGAATCTGCTGTCGCCGGAATGGTGCTCTACGAACGCGTGCTTGTTGCGCTTCGCCGGCTGGCCCAGGAGGACGCGTCAGCGCGCCGTTTCGGTCCTGCCGCTACTACCTGAAGTGCACGCCCCTATATGATCAGGTCGCGGGAACGGACCTGGCCGGACCATGCTGAGGTCACTGCGCCGGTGGCCGAGGGTCCCGCACCGACAGGGGCGTAAGCCTCTATAGCTTCAGCCGCGCTCCATGTAATGCTCTTGCACGAGTCACGAGGCTCTTGCACGAGTCACGAGGATCCCTCGAAACTGGTTGACATGGCTCGCCCGCCGAGCCTTCAGGTTGTCCCTAAATGATCGTTGAGGTCCCACAGGTGAAGGTAGCTGTCGTCAAGGAGAATGCGCCAGGCGAGCGGCGTGTGGCCCTGGTGCCTGACTCAATCCACCGGCTCGCCCAAGCAGGTCTCGACGTCCTCGTGGAGCAGGGCGCCGGAGACGCCGCCTTCTTTCCCGACCATCTCTATGCCGAGGCTGGCGCCCGCATCGTCGACCATCAGGAGCTGTTGTCGCAAGGCGACATTCTGCTCACGGTCGGCAGGCCCGACGCCACGGACCTGAGCTCACTTCGGTCCGGGCAGGTACTCATCGGGATACTCCAGCCGCTCACGCAGCCCGAGCTGGTACGCCAGCTCGCGACCGCCGGAGTGACGGCTATCAGCCTGGACAGCATCCCGAGAACAGTGCCTGCGGCCCAGAGCATGGACGTGCTGACGTCGCAGGCTAACGTCGCTGGTTACAAAGCCGTGCTTGTCGCGGCCGGCGCGTTCGCGCGCTACTTCCCGATGCTCATCACCGCGGCCGGCACCGCCCGGCCGGCCCAGGTGCTCGTACTCGGCGCGGGGGTCGCGGGCCTGCAAGCGATCGGCACCGCGCACCGGCTCGGCGCCGTCGTGTCCGCCTACGACGTGCGCCCCGCGTCTAAAGGTGAGGTCGAATCGCTTGGCGCGAGCTTCCTCACCGTCGGCGGGGTCGCGGACGGAGCCGCCGCCACCGGTTACGCGCGGGCCCTCACCGCCGAGGAACAGCGTGCGCAGCAAGAGGAGCTGAACGCGCACATCGCGCGCCACGATGTCGTCATCACCACCGCCCAGGTCCCTGGCAGACGGCCGCCGCTGCTGGTGACCGCTCAAGCGATCAAGGACATGAAGCCAGGGTCGGTGATCGTCGATCTCGGATCCGGACCGCTCGGCGGGAACGTCGAGCTCTCTGAACCCGATGAAACGATCATCACAGAGAACGGGGTCACCATCATCGGAGCGGGGAACCTGCCTGCCACGATGCCCGCCGCCGCCTCGGCCGCCTTCGGCAGGAACGTCAGCGCACTGCTCACCTACATGGTGCACGACGGCGTGCTTGCCATCGACCCTGACGACAAGATCCACGCTGGCGTCGTTATCTCCCACGCGGGCAAGGTGATCCAGCCTGCCGTGGCAGAACTACTCGATCCCGCACCTGCCGCCGGAGGTCCGCCCGATGAGTGAGAGCCTGCTCTCTGACATCACCATCTTCGTACTTAGCCTGCTTGTGGGTTTCGAGGTCATAAGCAAGGTGCCGTCGATGCTCCATACGCCGCTGATGTCCGCCGCGAACTCGATTCACGGCATCGTGCTCGCGGGTGCGATGCTCATCGCCCTGACGGCAAACAACGCGCTCGGCTACGTGCTTGCCTTCGTCGCCTCAGCGTTCGCGGCTGCGAACGTCATGGGCGGCTATGTCGTCACCGGCAGGATGCTGAAGATGTTCCGCAAACGCCCTGAACTGCCTGACGCCGCCGCACCAGCGCCTAGTGCGGTGGGCAACGGCCAGGTGAGCGCGAGCAGCCAGGTAACCGGGGGCAGCAAGTCATGAGCGCGTCCGGCACCCTCGTCCGGCTGAACGCGGCCGACATCGTCGTCCGGCTCAGCGCGTTCGACACCGTCGTCTACCTGATCTATATCGCCGCAGCGGCCTGCTTCGTCCTCGGGCTGCACCTGATGAACTCGCCCGTGACCGCGCGGCGGGGCAACCAGCTCTCAGCGGCCGGCATGATCGCCGCTATCGCGGCGACCTTCGCACAGCTGATACACCACCATGCCACGATCACTGCCACGGGGTGGATCGTGGTGCTCGCCGGGATCGTCGTCGGGTCGGCCGCCGGGCTGTACAGCGCCCGGACTGTGAAGATGACCGCAATGCCGCAGCTGGTGAGCCTCTTCAACGCGGTCGGTGGCGGTGCCGCGGCCATTGTGGCGATCAACGACTTCGTCAAGCTCGCCACCGCGCCAGGGTCGCCGAGCGTGGCGGGGACGGTGGCGGTGGCGACGGCCCTGGACGTCCTCATCGGCGCGGTAACCTTCACCGGCTCGCTGATCGCCGCGGGCAAGCTACAAGGCGTCGTGAGCGGCGCGCCTATCTCGTATCCCGGATCGCGGGTGGTTAACGCGCTGCTGGCCGTCGTCATGGTCGGCGCGGCCGTCTGGCTGATGACCGGGACAGGAAACATCGCAGTTCTGGTCGTTCTCCTCCTGGCTGCCTGCGGATTCGGCGTGACCATGGTGCTGCCGATCGGCGGCGCGGACATGCCGGTGGTCATTTCGCTGCTGAACGCCTTCACCGGCACGGCCGTCGCGATGGCCGGTTTCGTCATCAACAACCCGGTCCTCATCACTGCCGGCGCTCTGGTCGGCGCATCAGGAAGCATCCTGACCAAGTTGATGGCCGACGCGATGAACCGCTCGATCCCCGCCATCATCATTGGCGGCTTCGGTACGGGCGACACCGCGGGCGGGGCCGCGATCGGCGCGGGCGCGGGCGTTCGGACGGTCGACGCCGACGACGCTGCCATCCAGCTCGCTTACGCCCAGAAAGTCATCATTGTGCCCGGTTACGGGCTCGCTGCCGCACAAGCGCAGAACGAGGTGCAGACGCTCGCGGAGTTGCTCGAGGCCAAGGGCGTGGATGTGACGTACGCCATCCATCCGGTCGCCGGCCGCATGCCCGGGCACATGAACGTCCTTCTTGCGGAGGCCAACGTCCCGTACTCGCAGCTCAAGGAGATGGACGAGATCAACCCGGACTTCCCGCGGGCCGACGTGGCACTGGTGATCGGCGCCAACGATGTGACGAACCCGGCAGCGCGACGTCCGGGCAACCTTATTTCCGGCATGCCGATCCTCGACGTGGACCATGCCAAGGCCATCATCGTCGTCAAGCGGTCGATGGGACATGGCTACGCCGGACTCGACAATGAGCTCTACTACGACCCCAAGACGACCATGTACTTCGCGGACGCTAAGAGAGCCCTGACAGAGATGGCGGCGGCGGTCAAGACCCTCGTCGGGTAGGGCGTCCCGCCATCGCCACCAAGGTGGGGACCGGCCAGGACCCGTCGCGCGAGTCGCTGCCCTAAGCGAGACCGGAGCACCTTCGGCCAGGTTGAGGAACCTGCGCCAGCCTGACCGCGACAACCTCGACGTGGTGAACCGGACGTCTACGGCAGCGGTTCCATCGCCGAGCATTTCGGTGCGCTGGCCGATCTGAGCGAGGCCGGGCGCCGCGGGAGCCTATGACACGGTCGCGCCGATCAGGTGGCCCACGCCGAAGGTGACGACAGCGGCGAGGCCGCCCACCAGCAGCTGGCGCAGGCCTGACCGCACGGGTGAGCGCCCGTTCAGCACGCCGATACCCGCGCCGACGCCCACCAGCGCCGACGCCGCGAGGATGATCGCGGCGATCAAGGCCGCAGTGCCACCGCCGATCAGGTAGGGCAGGATCACAACGAGCGCACCAGCGGCAAACGTCAGCAGGCTGGAGATCGCGGCGGATACCGGCGACCCTAGGCCGGTCGGATCGAGGCCGAGTTCCTCGCGGGCGAGCGTGTCGAGCGCGACCTTGCTATCCGCCATGATCCGGTCGGCCAGCCGCTCGGCGTCGGCGCGGCCCAGGCCCTTGGCACGGTAAAGCAGGACAAGCTCGTCGCGCTCCTCCTCCGGTTTCTCCGCTAGCTCGGTCGCCTCCAGCGTGATCTCGCGTTCGTACATCTCACGCTGGCTCGCCATGGACACGTATTCGCCGGCCGCCATCGAGAAGGACCCGGCCAGCAGGCCGGCGACGCCGGCGAGCAAGATCACAGTGTGCGAGGCGCCCGAGCCCGCGATCCCCATGACCAGCGCCGTGTTGGACACCAGCCCATCGCTGACGCCAAAGACCCCGGCACGTAGCGCGCCAGAACGGTCACCGCGATGCCACGGCTCCCTGCGAGCGATCTGAGCTCGCGGGCTCGGCTTGCCGCCTTCGATCAGCTTGGCGATGGTGCGCGCGTGACCATGCTCATCGGCGGCCATTCCAGGTCCGGCATCCGGATCGGCGTCATAGATGCCCGCGTCGGTGCGCTCGGCCCGCTCGATCATCGGGAGGACCGCGCCCAGCGACAGACGGTTCGCCGCCGCCGCGAGCAACCGGGTGCGCAGGCTCGGCCTGCCCGGCGGCGGCACGGAGGCTCCCGCGCCCCGCAACCTGTCCTCCCAGTGGGCGGCATGCTTGCGTTCGACGGCCGCGAGGTCCTCGAATATCTGCTGCGTTTCGCCCGTCTCAATCTCGGCAAGCCGTGCGTACAGCGCCGCCGCATCACGCTCACTGGCAAGAAGTTCCCGCCACCGCTTGACAGAACTGGCACCATCGCTGCCGGTCATCTCGTCCTCAAATCAGCATGAGTCGCGGTAAGTCGGCTGGCCATATAACAAACCGCCCGTCCCGTCCGGTTAACACCTCTCGCGGCGCGATCCATCCGCGCAACGCAGCCGGCCCCCGGTACCTCCGCTGGTCGGGTGCGGTCGCCGCCGATCCCATATTCCTACCAGCCAGTACACAAGCACACCTGATTGCCGGCCGAACGTGGCTGACTGGGCTCATATAGCAACTGAAACCGTCCTAAACCAGATAGAGTCCCTATTTCGGGCCGGAGACATCAGCGGATTTGTCCTTGATCATTGAGACACGGTGCTAATATCCTGCCCGTTTCAAATATTCGAATCATCTTCGTGGCACCGTGCCAGCCGCGCCGGTCCACCACTCACGCCCGGGGCCAGAGTCATGGGTTTGCGCTGGCGGTCCATTCGCCTGAGGATCTTCCTCCTCGTCCTCATCCCGCTGCTGTCACTGCTGGGCCTGTACATCTTCGTGGCGAGCATCACGATCGGCGATGCCGTGAGCGAGGCCAGGGCGACCGCGCTGAAGAACGACACCGGCCAGCCGGTCGGTAACTTCGAGGGTCAGCTCGACTCGGAGCGCCGGATCGCGATGATCTATCTCGCCGCGCCGATACCGCAGTTCCTCGCGCAGCTCGACGCGCAGGAGGCGAAGACCGACCAAGCGCGGACCGCGATGGCGGCGGCGGTCACCTCGGGCGCGACAACCGACAACGCGTCCGCAGCGGAGCGGCAGGCCATCGCCGCGCTGCTGAAGTCCGCGGCGGGACTCGGCCCCGTGCGCGCGGGGATCGCTGCCCATACGGTCACCAGACCGCGGGCGATGAGCGCATACGACGGCATGGTCGCGGCCTCAGAAGAAGTGCTGAAGGCGGTGATCCTGCGCGAAACAAATGCCTCGCTAGTGGTTCAGGCGCTGGCCCTCGTCCGGATGGGTGACTCGGAGAACCTGCTGCTGCAGGAGGATGCGCTGCTCGAAAGCGACATGGCGGCGCGATCGTTCCCAGCGGCTGACCGCCACGAGTTCACCGAGCTTGTCGGCGCGCGCCGCACCATGCTGGCTGCCGCGCTGCCCGACCTGAACGGTACCGACAGGCAGTTCTACAGCAAGTACGTGGATCCGCAGACCGCCGCCGCGCTCGGCTCGCTTGAGGACACGGCGATCAACGATCCGGTTAGCACGGGTCCGCCGCCGGTGCAGCCCACTTCCTGGGGGACCGAGGTGGGCGCGCTCTCCGGTGGATATTCCACCGCGGGGACGCAGGCAGCGACCGACCTGACGAACCGGGCACGGCCGGTCGCACAGGCGATCTACCTGCGGCTCATCCTGGCAGGTGGGCTCGGGCTTATCGCGCTGATCGCGTCGATCTTCGTGTCGATCTGGATCGGCCGCGGCCTCACCCGCCAGCTCGCCGACCTCAAACGGTCGGCGCTCACGCTCGCGGGTGAGCGGCTGCCCAGCGTCATGCAGCGGCTGCGAGCCGGCGCGGACGTAGACGTGTCAGCGGAAGCGCCGCCGATACAAACGAGTGCCGACGAGATCGGCCAGGTCGGTCAGGCTTTCAACATCGCGGCGCGGACCGCCATCGAGGCTGCGGTCGATCAGGCCAGGCTCAGGCAAGGCATCTCAGACGTGTTCAGGAACCTCGCGCGGCGCAGCCAAACACTGCTGCACCGCCAGCTGACTCTGCTCGATACGATGGAGCGGCGGACGACCGACCCAGATGAATTGGGTGATCTCTACCGCCTCGACCACCTAACCACGCGCATGCGCCGTCATGCGGAGGGCCTGATCATCCTGTCGGGTGCGGCACCAGGCCGGTCATGGCGCAACCCGGTACGGCTGGTGGACGTGCTGCGAGCCTCGGTGGCCGAGGTGGAGGACTACACAAGAGTCGCCGTCGTAACGATGACCGAGGCGGCGCTGGCTGGACCCGTGGTCGCGGACGTGATCCACGTGATCGCCGAACTCATCGAGAACGCGACGATGTTCTCTCCACCGAACACCCCGGTCCGGCTCACCGGGGACATGGTGGGTAGGGGGTTCGCGGTCGAGGTCGAGGACCGCGGCCTGGGCCTGAGTGAGGACAAGCTCGCTGAGATCAACAACCGTCTGGCCAGCCCGCCGGAATTCGATCTTTCCGACAGCGACCAGCTCGGCCTGTTCGTCGCGGGGCGCCTGGCCAAACGGCATGGTATCAGGATCTCCCTGCGCCTCAACCCGTATGGAGGTACCACGGCGATCGTGCTGATACCGCGTGATCTCGTGGTCCCCAAGGAGGTCTACGTCCGCGACCCGTCAGCCGCACTCGCCGGCGAGGGCGCCGTCCAGCCGACGGGCCGCCACGCCGCACGGAGCGAGGACATCATTGCCGCTGCTGCCGCCGCCGCTGGCGCCGCAGCCGCGCCCCCCACCGGCGCGCACCCGCATGCGGCCGCCGACGGACTTAGCGGACGGACCGACGGCTGGGCCGGTGACGGCGGGACTGCCAACGGCGAGGTCGCGGGCGGCATGACCACCGACAACCCGGCTGCCGCGCCGGATATGCCCGCGCCGGATATGCCCGCCGCGCCTGATGCGCCCGCACGGCCCACTGCCCTTGCCCCGCCCGATCTGACCGATGTGCCGACGAACCCCGCGCTGCCCTCGCTGCCCGCCGTGCCTTCAATCGGATGGTTCCAGTGCGCAGGTGATAGCGGGTGGCCCGGATCTGAGATCTCCGAGATATCGGATGGCCCCAAGGACTCGGCCGCTACCGCCGATCTGACCGAGCTTGGGCTCCCCCGGCGGATTCGTCAGGCCAATCTAGCTCCGGAGATTCGCGACACAGGGCCGCGGCACATCGTCGGCACGGACAGCGAGCCCGGGTTGCGGTCCCCGGAAGAGGCTCGAGCCACGATGACGGCCATCCAGCGGGGCTGGGAGCGTGGCCGTTCCGCAACGGACCCACCGGAAGCTGACACCGATCAGGAAGCGGATGATAAGCCCGCCGCCCTGGCACCGATGGACGGGGGCGAGGAATGACACCGACAGTGGCGACCGATGGCGCAGGGCAGCCGAGGGAGCAGATCGTCAGTTCCAGCAGCGAACTTGACTGGCTGCTCGAGGACCTCGCCGACCGCGTCGCCCAGGTTGACAAGGCCGTGATCCTCTCCAGGGACGGGCTGGCCATCGGGGCTTCTTCCGGGCTACGCCGCGAGGATGCCGAGCACCTATCGGCGATCGCGGCCGGCTTCCAGAGCCTGGCGCGCGGGGCCGGCCGGCACTTCGGTGGCGGCCACGTGCGGCAGACCATCGTCGAGATGGATTCCGCCTTCTTGTTCGTGACCGCCGCGGGCGAGGGTAGCTGTCTCGCCGTGCTGAGCTCGGCCAGCGCCGACGTGGGCCTGGTTGCCTACGAGATGGCAGTGCTCGTCAAGCGTGTGGGCCAGCACCTGTCGGTCAACCCACGACCGGCGCCTATGCCCGCCGACGACGTGACTAAGTGATCGTGGTATGCCAGCGCAGGACGACACCTGGCACGACGAAGAGGCAGGGCCGGTGGTCCGCCCCTATGCGGTCATCCATGGCCGGACCAAGCCCACTGGCGAAAGGCTCGACCTGATCGCAATGATCACGTCCACCCGGCTGCCGCCACCGGACCCTTGGCAGCTTGACCCCGAGCATTTCTCGCTGCTCCGCCTCTGCCGCGTTCCCATGTCGGTCGCCGATCTGGCCGCTGACCTCGACCTGCCGCTCGGAGTCGTCCGTATCCTGCTCGGCGACTTGCGTGATCTGGGCCTGATCGCGGTACGCCGTCCCGCGCCCGCACTGCTGCATGACCCGCAAATTCTGAGGGAGGTGGCCGATGGACTACGCCGGCTCTGACCGCACCGACGGCCTGGCCGACGTGCCGGTCACGATCAAGATCCTGATTGCTGGCGGCTTCGGCGTGGGGAAGACGACGCTCGTGAGCTCGGTCAGTGAGATCCGGCCGTTGCGAACCGAGGAGCACCTTAGCGAGCCAGGCACGAACGTCGACGTGCTCGACGGAGTGGAGCAGAAGACCACAACCACGGTCGCGATGGACTTCGGCCGGATAACCATCCGCAACGACCTGCTCATCTACCTGTTCGGCACCCCTGGCCAGCACCGGTTCTGGTTCATGTGGGACGAGCTCGCAATCGGGGCGCTCGGCGCGGTCGTCCTCGCGGACACCCGCAGGCTCGCCGACTCCTTTCCCTCGATCGACTACTTCGAGCGGCGGGGAACGCCTTTCATCGTCGGGGTCAACCGCTTCGACGGGGCCAGGCACTTCCAACCGGAGGACATCAGGGCAGCGCTCGACCTAGACCACGGGGTGCCGATCATTGCATGCGATGCCCGGCTGCGGTCGTCAGGCAAGATCTTGCTGACAGCTCTTGTCGAACACGCGATCCGAATACAACAAGCGATCCGAATACTGAGCCGCGATCCGGACTATGCCGCACCTGTCACGGCGCCCTAGTCAGCATCGGCCGGGCACGCGGAGCCGCCCCCATCCGCATCGGCCAGGCGCGCGGAAGTTACCCGCGCGGCGTGACCCCATCGGCTTTCTGGTCGACTGCGTCGCCTGGGCGCGAACGTGACGTCAAGAAGATCCACACGCGAGAGGTCCCATGGGTGCAGCAACGCGGCAGGCCCGCGTGAGATCGATACGGCTCACGCTTGCCAGCTCGTCCATCATTCCACTCGTCACGGTCGTCGCGCTGTGGGGATTGTCCGCGAGCGCCGCGCGCGGACAGTGTCGCCAGACGCAACTACAACACGCAGACCACGGACACGGGCGCGGTGGGTCAGGCCCTGCTCGTTCAGCTCGGGCGGGAGCGGCTGCAGTCGTTCATCTGGCTGGGCAGCGACCGCCGCTCGTCGCACACCCGATCCCGAGGTGCCGCTCATCATCTGCGACGCACCGAGCAGGAAGTCCGCCAAGCGGGTCCTGTCCACCTCGGCGCCGGTCGGCTAACTGAGGGCGATGCGCGGGTCTTGCAGGGCAACTCCGTAGCGCATGGCGACGAGCTGGCCGAGGGCATGATGGGCACCAAGCGGCTGGGCGCACCGTGCGCCGGTCTCCGCGGCAGCAGCCGCGAGTTCATCATGAGTGACCTCCGGGCCAATCACGCAAGGCGCGAGCGCCAGCCGGGTCGCACGGGCATCGCGCAACCGCGCGGCGGCCTCCCGCACGCTCGCGACATGGCCGAGCGAGGCAGGCACGACAGGAATGGCGAGCCGGGAGGCGAGCAGAACCGAGACGATCCCAGCTTCCTGCACCGCCACGGGCCCGGCCGCGCCAGCGACTCCCACCACGACCCCCTCGGCTACGTCGACGATGCTCATATGGCGCATGCGGCCCGCCCGGGCGAGGCCCGCCTCGGCCAGCCGTGCGTGCAACACCTCGCCAAGCAGCGGATGAGGGCCGAGCGGGCCGGTGAGGATGACCGGCACTCCCGCCTCGGCGACCGCATGGCCGAGCGCGGCCTCGGCACCCGGATGCGGGCCGGTGAGCATCGGCACCACCACTGCCGTCGGCACGCCGCCGCCAGAACGCAGCGCACGGAGAACCGCCGCGAGGTGCCCCTGCGTGCCCTCCAGGTAACCGGCGCGGACCGCGACACCCGGGCAGGAACCGCTGGCGGAGGCCGCGATCTTCGCGGCGAGGTCATCGCTTGCCTGGCACGCGGCGCCCGGCACGGCGAGCACGAGAGCGGGCGCAGTCGATGGCACCGACAGCCGGTCCGGGCTCCGGTGGCGCCCGGAGGGCCGACGGCGGGCGGTACGCATCGGAAGGGCATCACCGGCCCGGGCGTCAGCACTCACAGCCACGCATCGTAAATCATGTGTCTTCGGTAGCAGTCGAGATTCAAGATACTTTCGTGATCCGTAGTCGTGTGTGTCAGGGTGAAGGGCCCTTGACCGCGTCACCACGCCGATGCCTCGCGATGGTCGTGAACGCGTCCGCCCTTCGCGACAGCGGATAGCGGTGCGCAATGAGCTGGGCAGGTCGGCCGGTGGCGGCGAAATCGGAGCAGCTCTAACGCGTGCCTGCGTACCGCGCCACCTCCTCGACGCCGAGCTGTTCGAGCCGATGACGTGGAACTCTTTGAGGTAGCGCCCGTTCCATTCGAAACGCGTAATGTGACGCCTTCTCCAGTCCCCCGCTACTACCCCGTGTTTCCTGAGCGGTTGGACGCCCCCCGAGCCGCCGCAAAGCGCTGATGAGCACAGTGAGCAGGCCCGCAATGGCTAAGAGGCTGATTCGACAGAGCCGCGACGTCCCGTGGCGGGGGAGCAGCAGCGCAGAGGGTAGTGTGAATGTGACAGGACGGTATCGAGTATCACGGTAACTGTTCAGCAAGGGTGAGCTTGTGACCTGCGGGTCTGTGATGGTCTGGGCGACACGCCGTGCGGGTTCTTGATCTCGGGGCTTGCGTGGTGATCAATACGGCAAGTGCCCGAGTTGTCGCTGCCTCCCGAGCTGCTGGCGTTGCCGTCAGCCGAGCTCGCGGCCCGGCTGGCTGCCGCGCTGGAGGTCAGCGCCCGGCTGCGGGATGTGATCGAGGCTCAGGGTAAGCAGCTGGAGGCCGTGAAGGACCAGCTTGCTGCTGCCATGGCCAGGAACGAGCGGCTGGCCCGGCGGGTTGAGGAGCTGGAGCGTAAGGCCGGGAAGGATTCCTCGAACTCGGGCAGGCCGCCGTCGAGTGATCCGGTGTGGGACAAGAAGGCGGCCGGGAAGAGCGCGGATCGCTCGATCCGGGAGCGGGGAACCCGGTCACCGGGTAAGCAGCCCGGCGCTGAGGGCTCGACGATGAAACTGGCCGATGACCCTGACAAGACCTTCTGCTGCCCGCCGGGTGAGTGCTGCGGGTGCGGCGCGGACCTGGAGGATGAGCCGGTCTGTGCTGAGCGGCGCCATCAGGTGACCGATGCCGCCCCCGCCCCGGCGCCGACGGTGACCGAGTACCGCGCGCAGGCCAAGCAGTGCCCCGGGTGCGGGACCACCAGCGTCGGGGAGCTGCCCGAACACGTCAGGGCCCGGGCCAGTTTCGGTCCCGAGACCCACGCTCAGGCCGCGAACCTGCTGGCCTGCCATGTCCCTGTCTACCGGTCCACGATCCTGCTCGCACAGCTGGCCGGCATCACGGTCTCCACCGGGTGGATGGCCTCGGTGCGCGGCAAGGCCGCCGCGCTGGTGGCCTCCAGCGGGTTCATGGAGCATGTCGCCGCGCTGCTGAAGACCGCCCCGGCGGTGCACGTGGACGGGACCCCGGCCCGGGCCGCCGGGGGCACCCGGTATGTGCACCTGGCGTGTACCCGTTACCTCAGCCACCTGCACACCGGCACCCGCTCAGCTGATGACACCGGCGCCGGCGGGGTACTGCCCGGATACTCGGGGATCATCGTCCGCGACGGGTACGCGGGGTATGCGCACCTGACCGGCGCGCTGCACGCCTGGTGCGGAGTTCACCTGCTGCGCGATCTGAAGGGCCTGTACGACTTCGAGCCCGCCCGGCAGTCCTGGGCCAGGGACATGGCAGGGCTGCTGATCGAGGCCAGGGACGCCGCCGCTGCCGCGCGAGCGGCGGGCCAGGGCCACCCTGGAAGCCACCGCGCTGGAGCGACTGCTGAGCTACCGGGAACTGGCCGCCGCCGGGCTGACCACCAACCTCTACCGGCGCACCGCCACCGCCAAAGACGCCCGCCGCCTGGCCCGCCGCTTCCGCGGTTTCGAAGACCTCATCCTGCGATTTGTCACCCGCCCCGACCTGGACATCTTCACCAACAACGAAGCCG
>DATIYI010000266.1:0-3276 GCA_035517695.1 Streptosporangiaceae bacterium | reverse complement strand
TCCGCGCCGACCTCCACCGATTCGTCTTCCTCCTGGGCGTCAGCGACGGCGGGGAACTCTTCGGCGAGCCGACGCCATGACCACCAACGCCGAAGCGGCGCGCCCGCTTGACAGGATCACCCGTATAACGCCGAATCGGAGTGCATGATGAACGGCGATCCGTAGGCCAGGAGCGCGCGCAGATCGTCCCGTTCGGCATCAGCGGCGGCCCGTATCGACGCCGCTCCGCTCGAGTGTTCCGTCCGCTGGATTGGACAAGGGAGCGGTCTGTAAGACCGCCGCCTTGTATGCAAGGGGACATGTGAAGAGCCAGAGGTGCCGGTCCTTTCCCGGCCAGTCCCTGCTCCTGCAGCCAGACGACGCAAGTCGTACAGCTAGCCTGAGCGCACTGCGGCGGTGTAGCAAGCTGCCGGGCCGGTTTACTGGGCAGAGGCCAGCGCGAGAAGCTGCTCGCGGGTCGGACCCGGCTGCCGCTCTTCGCGCCAGCCAGAACCTAGCTCGAAGATCTTGTCGCGCAGCCCGGGACGGGCGGAGACTTCCTCCGGCAGCCGCAGCACGGACCCGATGTCCAGGCTGGCCCGCAGGCAGTCCGGGTCCCTTCGGCCCGCGGCGGCAAGGGCCTTGTCCAGCTGGTAGGCAGGATCCGCTGAGTCGTAGGCGGCGCTGCGGATGCCGGCCTCGATCTCGCCGAGCCGGTGCCGGTCACCGGTCAGGGTCGAGCGGTACCACGGCTCGACGGTCTCGGCGGTGGCCGTGTGGAATGCCTCGGCGAACGCCGCCGGATCATCCAGGCCGGCCGCGCGCAGCCGGTCCCGCAGGGTCACGGCGTGCAGCATGCCGATCGACGCGCCGCGCCCGTTGGCGGGATTGGAGCACGCCCAGGAGTCGGCTACGGCCAGCACGCCGGTGGCGACCGGATTCCCGTCCACGACGAGGCCGCGGTAACGGTCCTCCAGCCGGGCCATCACCTGAACCCCGTCGTCGATCGGGATCCCGTCCAGCCAGTGAGCGACCGGCGGCAGGCCGCGTGCGAATGCTTCCCAGCGATCTGTCTCGCGGAGTGACCGCAGCGCAGTGTCTTTGGAGCTGGTCACGATCGAGACGGACCAGGTCGCGTTATCGGCGGGCAAGGTGACCGAGGAAACGCTGCCCCAGAACGTGACAGGTAGCGCGATCATGGCGGGCACCGACCCGTCGGCCGACCGGAAGTGCCGCCCGTAGTACACGAAGCCGCTCTCTTCCAGCTCCTCGGCGGGACGCCGGGCACCGATGTCCTCAAGCCAGTCCGGCAGGGCTGACCGCCGCCCGCTCGTGTCCACCACCAGGTCGGCCCGGATAAGCTCGCCAGCCTTGGTCCACACTCCGGTTACATGCGGCACGCCGGACAGCGCCGAGGCACCGGTGACCAGGCCAGTGACCGACGTGCCGCGGCGAACCTCCACGCCCGGAGCAGACTCTGCCGCCGCGGCGAGCACGGCTTCTACCATCGGACGACGACCGGTCACCATGTCAAAGCGTTCGTCGCCGTCTCGCCAGCCGCCGGTCAGCGCGGCAGGCATCAGGTCCCGGAGAAAGTTGGTCCGCAGCCCGCCAGCATCCTGCAGTGCCGGGGAAATTCCGGGCAACTCGGCATCGATAACCGCCCGGAACCCCGGGAGGAACGCATGCCCGCGCCGGAACTGATTCAGGCCTGGACGCTGCCAGCGCTCCCACGCCTCAGCCGGGTCGCTCGGCGGCCTCGCGGGGTCCCGCTCCAGCACGATGACCTCGTGGCCGTCACCGGCCAGCAGCATCGCGCACCCCAGCCCTGCTATCCCGGCCCCCACCACCACAACCCGTCCCATAGCCGGATGCTAGACCGGGACCAGCCCGACACGAAACAACTACGCACCGGTAAAGCTCGGCATATGCCGAATGCGTGCCGAAACAGGCAATACTATGGGTGTTATCGCAGGTCAGGGCATGTCAAGGGCGGCCTGTAAAACCGTCGGCTCACCGGGCGCACTGACACACGGCAGGAGCCGTGCTAGACGCCTGGCCCAGAACAGGCAATTATGCGCGACCGCAATCACGGCGGGAAGCCATTCCGGTGGCCGCCCATAACGGCGGTTAGCGCAGGTCAAGGGATTCAAGATATGGTCACTGCGCGTGTCCGGCGGACCGGGTGGCTCAGCGGCCGGCGATCTCGCCGGTGCGCTTCTCGCGCAGCGCACGCAAGTGAACGGCGGCCCAGGTGCGGTAGGGCCGCCACGCCTCCGGGACTTCAGCGAGGGTGCGGCCCGGGCCGTACCGTTCGGCGATCTCGGCGTCCAGCCGCCGCTCGTGACGGGGCAGCGCGTCGGGGGCGTTCGCGCCAGGGACCACGACCAGCTCGGCGGCGAACGGGCCCAGCCCCTTGACCTGCTGCACGCGCTGGACGGCCTCATCAGGGTCGACAGCGCGCAGTGCCGCCCCGTCCAGCAGCCCATCGAGAGCTGCCTCGGCGACCGCTCGCAGGTACTCACTCTTACGGCCCGGAAGGTCCAGGCCGGCTCTGGCCAGGGTGTGCGGCGGGGGGAACGCGCCGCCCTCGCCATAGCGGGCGATCAGTTCAGCGCGCAGCCGGGCGGCCCGCACGATGCGCAGCCGCTGCGCCAGCACGGTCCACGCCGCAGCCTCATAGGGGGAATGGAAACCGCATGGCCGCAGCCCGGGCAGCGAGGCCTGGGCGTCGCCGATCACCGGGTCCCGGCGGCCCACCTGCGGCCAGCCACGCCCGTCGACGTCCAGCGCCAGAAACCGGCACGTCTGTGCGGCGGCTGCATCAAGATCACCGTCGCCAGCCAGCACCACGCGCGCGGTATCCCCGGCCTGGGTCACCTCTGCTTCGGCGCGGCGCCAGTCCCCCTCGACACAAAACACCGTGCACAGCCCCGGCCCGGTCGGCTCGCCTGCCAGCGCCGCAGGGGTGAAACCCTCCCAGAACCGCCGGCTGGTCTCCAGCGACCACGGGCCCAGAACCTCGAACTCGGCCACGCGTCCTGCCATCGCCTGCTCCACTCGATCACCCGACATCCGCACCGTAGCGGATGGCGCTGACATCAAAAATCAAGATCGATCGGGCCGGGCGGCCGCGGGCCAGCAAGCTCGCATCATCTGAGAGTCTGTAGATAAACCCACCAGGCTCAGGGGCTACTGGCGTAACTGATATCAATCAGGTCACACGCGGCGTGTCGCCCTGGAACGCAAGGGGACTCCTGTTACCGGAGAGGTGTCGATGCCCTCCAGCGCAGGAGT
>DATIYI010000265.1:0-3811 GCA_035517695.1 Streptosporangiaceae bacterium | reverse complement strand
GTGCCATGGCGCTAAGTGCATGAGCCCTGAGCCCACGGATTTGGACAGGGCCGCTCGGCCGCCAAGCCCGACAGGGAGAGCCATTCGGAGAGCCAACGTGGACCGACTTCAGGCGACAGTCAGCCACGCCGGGCCACTGTTTAGGCTGGTCAAGTGCCCAGCGAGCCCTGTCGGGCGACGTCCAGCGACGCCCGGAATGTGACTGGGGGTCAAGGGGTCGCCGGTTCAAATCCGGCCGTCCCGACTGGTAGCTAAGTTTTTTCGAATATACTTGCGCTACACGAGAGCCAGCAAGAGAGCCATTCCATCGTGAAATGGACCTCTAGAGGCGCGCACCCACCATGTGCCCAGGCCTCCTACCACGGCTTTTGTCAACCCGGCAGAGCCGGCGAACCCTGCAGTCAAGGGGTCAAAGATCGCTGAACCACCTCGGATCTACACAGCGAGACAAATGATGCGGGCCTGTTCATCCCTCATTGCGTACGGCCTGTCGGACGGTGGCGCACCATGCCGCGATCTCGGCGCGGCGTGCGGCGCCCAGCTTGGTGAGGATGTGCGTGATGTGTGCCGAGATTGTCTTGGGCGCGAGCACCAGCTGTTCGGCGATCTGCCTGTTGGTGAGGCCGGCCGCGACGAGCTGAGCGACCTCGAATTCGCGTGCGCTCAGCGGGTACCACGGCTCGGCCTTCAGTCCACGGCCGAACGACGCGGCGAGCTGGTCGGCGGCATCAACGACGGTGGTGGCACCCACCGTGGCTGCGATGATGCGGGCCTCGTCCAGGAGCACGCCCGCCTCGCCGCGGCGCCGTGCCCTGGCGGCGACCTCCGCGAGATCCAGCCGGGCCCACGTGCCTTCCCAGAACCGGCGCCGGGCCTGCCACGACTCGCTCGCCGATTCCAGCGCCTGGTGCGCTGCGGATACCTCCCCGCGCGCGAGCAGGACCAGTCCGCGGCCGTGGTCGATCGCGGGCAGTGTGCTGGGGATGGCGCGGGCGGTGAGCACCGCGCCCACCCGGCTCAGCCAGTTCTCGGCGGCGTCCACGTCGCCGAGCGCCAGGTAGGCCCGCACGCCGGTGAGCACGTACGGGAACAGGTAAGCGGCGTTCGTGACGTCGGCCGAGGCCTGGTAGCCACGTTCGCAGAGCGTGAGCGCGGTGTCGTAGTCTTCCTGGCACCGTGCGGCTTCGGCCAGCCCCCACAGCGGCGGTGACAGATGCTGCAGCTCGGCCATCTGCTCCCCCTGAGCGAGCGCCTCCCGCAGCAGCTCATCGGCGGCGCTCCAATCCGTGCGCCCCATCGCCAGGAAGCCCAGGACGTACTGGGCGGTGATTCGGGTGGTAATGCCGCCCCGTCCGTCGGTGAGCGCGTGCTGTGCGGTCTGCATGGCCGCATCCCACTGGCCGGTGGCCCACTGGACATGCGCGAGATGCGAAGCCATGTAGTGCCGGTGATTCCACAGCTCGACCTGCTCGGCGTAACGGATTCCTTCGATGAGCCAGCGCTCGGCGCGGTCGTATTCCATCAGCTCTGACGCGGACGATCCGATCATCCGGTATCCGCGTGCCGCCTCCGCTTCCTCCTGCGTGCCGCGGGCGCGGGCGATCGCGTCTTCGAGCAGCTGCCAGCCTTCATCCATCCGGCCGACGAAGACCAGCACCGTTCCAAGCGTTGCGGCGGCGTTTAGGGCGACCTCCTCGTCGCCGATCCGCTGGCTTTCAGCCCGGCTGCGCTCCCCGTGGGTAATGGCCTCATCGAGGCGGTCATCCAGCAGATAGGCAGCGGCCATGGCGCAGTGCAGCCGGGCATTCTCTCGATCCGTGCCGGCCACTCCGTCCAGGTCGTCCAGTGCGGCCTGCAGCGCGCCGATGCGGGCATCGAGACTCTCGCCGAGCAGGTGCGCGACCGCAACCGTGCGCGGCACCAGTGCGGCCGCCGCGCGCACGTCACCGGCGCTGGTGATCAGCTCACGGGCTTTCCGGTACGCTTCGGCAGCGGCCGTGTTGTCGTCGGTGGCAGCGGCTTCGTCGCCAAGCGCAGCGAACAGCTCGGCCCGGTCCTGCACCGCAAGCCCGCCAGGCAGGTTGCGTACCGCCCGGCGGTACAGTTCCAGCGCCTCGCCGTGGGCCGACATCGAGGCGGCCTCACCTGCAGCGGCGGCCGCGTGTTCGTAGGCGGGTCCGGGACACCCTGCCTGCTCGAAGTGCGCCGAGATGAACGCGCCGCGGTAACCGCGCTCGGCCGCAGTCAATGCCACCCTTTCGTGCAGACGGCGCCGCACGGGCAGGTCCGTGTCCGCGTAGAGGGCATCACGGATCAGCGCGTGCCGGAAGTCGAAGCTGGCCACGTCACTGCCGGGGAGGACGAAATATGCGTCCTGCAGCTCGCGCAGCGCGGCGGCCACCTCGTCCGGGCCGGCGTCGGTGATCGCGGTCAGCAGGTCGAAACCGAAGGAACGCCCGATGACAGCCGCTGCCGACGCTACCTCGCGCGTCCGCGTGGCCAGCTGCCGTGCGCGGCTCAGCATGGCGTCTCTCAGTGTGTCCGGTACCGCGGCCGCCTGCACCGCCGCGCTGGACTGCGGCGTCAGGGCGTCCTCGTCGATGGCTGCGAGGAACTCCTCGACGTGCAGCGGGATGCCGTCGCTGCGCTCGTAGATCGCCGCTGCCATCTGGGCCGGCGCCGGCCGGCCGAGTACCGCGCTGGCCACGGCCGCGGTCTGGTCCGGCCCCAGGCGCGGCAGCCGGATCTCCTCAGCGAGCCGCTGGCCCAGCAGGCGGGCCCGCAGCTCACGCATGGGCAGCGCAGGGTAGAGCTCGTCGCTGCGGTACGCGCCCACGACCAGCACCGGCCTGGTCGCGAGCCGACCGGCCAGGTGGCCGAGCACATCCAGGCTCAGCTCGTCGGCCCAGTGCAGATCCTCCAGGACGATCAGCACCGCGGTGCCAGGATCCGCGGTAGCCAGCAGGTCAGCCAGGTCCTGCACCAGCAGGCGGCGCCGGTGATGTGCATCACCGGTGCCGGCGGAGATCTCGCGCACCCGTGACGCCAGGCTCCGCCCGAGGGTGCTCAGAGCCGGCTCGTGTGCGGGCACCAGGTCGCTGGCCAGGTC
The DNA here is from genome assembly GCA_035517695.1 of Streptosporangiaceae bacterium. Classification (GTDB taxonomy): domain Bacteria; phylum Actinomycetota; class Actinomycetes; order Streptosporangiales; family Streptosporangiaceae; genus DATFVJ01. The sequence goes on along the minus strand of DATIYI010000265.1, from coordinate 702 downwards.
CAGCAACAGACCCGCGAACGACTGCGCGTCGCCCGGGAACGCCGCAGCGCGGATCACGGTGAAACCGCTGGCGCGAGCCTGCAGCGCGATCACGCTCAGCAGGCGGGTCTTGCCGATGCCTGCCTCGCCCGCGACGAACAGCAACCGGCCCGAGCCCGCCGCGGCGTCGGCGAGTCGGCGCTCGATAAGGGTCAGGTAGGCATCCCGGCCGACCAGGACCGGTGACTGGATCACGCCGCGAGCCGACACCGCGCACCCCCCTCAGAAGTTAAGTATCCGCCACCTGCGGATTAGGGCACTTAGCCGATGAGTCGCACACCCCGGCCTGGCGAAGCTCCGGGGACACGTCGTGGACGGGGGTGGTCGTATCAGCGAGGCTGGGGGATATGACCACACCCCGCCAGACCGCGGCGAAGATGGCCGAGGCTGCGCAGGCCTGGCTCGAGCGGCTGGACGATGAGCAGCGGCCGGTCGCGCAGTGGGCAGGCCCGGCCGATGACGTCAGCGAGGCCGAACGCCGGCGGTGGTTCTACACGCCGACAGATCACGGCGGGCTTACCGTGCACCAGCAGCGGCCCGCGCAGCAGCGCGCGGCGATGACGCTCGTCGCCGCCGGGCTTTCCGTGGCCGGGTACGTCACGGTTGCCACGATCATGGGGCTCGAGAACGTGCTGGACCGGGTCGAGGGCTTTGTCACCAGGT
>DATIYI010000264.1:0-4592 GCA_035517695.1 Streptosporangiaceae bacterium | reverse complement strand
TGGGCTCGGCACGTTCGCCGATCCGCGGTTCGGCGGCGGCAAGCTGAATGAGATGACGACCGAGGATCTGGTCGAGCTGGTGGAGATCGGCGGCGAGGAGTACCTGTTCTACAAGGCGTTCCCGGTCAATGTCGCGATCGTCCGCGGCACCACCGCCGACCCGGCCGGCAACATCACGATGGAGCGGGAGGCGCTGACCTGCGACACGCTGTCGCTGGCGATGGCGGCGCACAACTCCGGGGGACTGGTGATCGCGCAGGTGGAGCGGCTCGCCGAGGTGAACAGCCTCAACCCGCGTCAGGTGAAGATACCCGGCGCGCTGGTCGATTGCATCGTGGTGGCGACGGACCCGGGAAACCACCCGCAGACCCTTGCCAGCCCCTACAGCCCGGCCTTCGCGGCTGAGGTGCGGGTCCCGCTGACATCGCTCGCGCCGATGCCGCTGAGCGCTCGCAAGATCATCGCCCGGCGCGCCGCCATGGAGCTGCGGCCGAACAGCGTGGTGAACCTCGGCTTCGGCATTCCCGAAGGGGTCGCCTCCGTGGCCGCCGAGGAGAAGATCGCTGACCTGATGACGCTGACCACCGAGCCCGGCGCCATCGGCGGCATCCCGGCCGGCGGAAACGACTTCGGCACGGCCACCAACGCACAGGCGGTCATCGACATGCCCTATCAGTTCGACTTCTACGATGGCGGCGGCCTGGACGCGGCGTTCCTCGGGCTCGCGCAAGCCGACCGCGAAGGCAACGTCAACGTATCGAGGTTCGGCCCGCGGCTGGCCGGCGCGGGCGGCTTCATCAACATCAGCCAGAACGCGGAGAAGGTGCTGTTCCTTGGCACCTTCACCGCGGGCGACCTCGAGGTCTCGGTCGCCGGGGGCAAGCTGCTGATCGAGCGCGACGGGCAGTACCGGAAGTTCGTCGAGGAGGTCGAGCACCGGACATTCTCCGGGCCATACGCAGCGCGCCAGGGAAAGGACGTCCTTTATATCACGGAGCGGTGCGTATTCCGTCTCACCACCGAAGGCCTAGAGCTGACCGAGGTCGCGCCCGGCGTCGACATCGAACGCGACATCCTGGCCAATATGGCGTTCAAGCCGATCGTGACCAGGCCGCGCGAGATGGACCGCCGTATATTCCGGTCCGGCCCGATGAGCCTGCGCGAGGACATGCTGCGGCTGCCGCTCGACGCGCGGTTCACCCACGACGACGAGCGCAACATCCTGTACCTGAACTTCGAGGATCTCCAGATAAGGTCGATGACGGTGATCGAGGATGTCGTGGCGAAGATCAGGCAGACCTGCGGGCCGCTCGGCCACAAGGTCTACGCCGTGGTCAACTATGACGGCTTCGAGCTCGACAGCGACCTCGAAGACGCCTACCTGGATGCCGTGCAGGAAATGGGCGACACCTACTTCCACGGCGTCACCCGGTTCACCACCAGCGCGTTCATGCGCTGCAAGCTCGGCGACGCGCTCGAATCACGCGGCGTCGCGCCGCACATCTACGAATCCGCAGACGAAGCCGCAGGCGCCGTACGCACCACCTTGCCACGCCAGGAGTAACTGAGGTCCCCTGACGACGTTTACCGCGACTTTGCGTGACCGCGCAGTTCACCGGCTTTACAGGAGGGCTTGGCCATGACGACAACAGTCACCGCGCTGGCGCAGGACATTGGGCTCGCCCGGGAGACCGATTACTTCTTGATGAAAGACCAGCTCACCGAGGATGAGCTGGGGTTGTTGTACAAGGTGCGGAAGTTCGCAGAAACCGAGATCCTGCCGGTCGCCAGCTCGTACTGGGAGCGGGACGAGTTCCCGTTCGAGCTGGTGCCCAGGATCGCCGGGCTGAACATCGTCGGCGACACCATGGTCGGTTACGGCACCACGCCGATGTCGGCCGTCGGCTCGGGATTGCTGGCTTATGAGCTCAGCCGGGTAGACGGCAGCATCGCGACGTTCCTCGGCGTGCACGTCGGGCTGGCGATGCAGTCGATCTACCAGCTTGGCTCCGAAGAGCAGAAGCAGCGCTGGCTGCCGCCGATGGCCAGGCTGGAGAAGATCGGCGCGTTCGCGCTCACCGAGCCCGATCACGGGTCCGACTCGGTCGCCCTGGAGACCACCGCCCGGCGCGACGGCGGCGAGTGGGTGCTCAACGGCCGCAAGCGCTGGATCGGCAACGCCGTGTGGTGCGACGTGATCGTCGTCTTCGCCCGTGACACCGACGACGGGCACGTCAAGGCGTTCGTCGTGCAGAAAGACAACCCCGGCTACGCCGCGGCCAAGATCACCGGCAAGGTCGCGCTGCGGCTGGTGCAGAACGCGGACATCACGCTGACCGACTGCCGCGTCTCCGACGACGCCCGGCTGCAGAACTGCCACTCCTTCGCCGACGTCGCCAGGGTGCTCAAGGGCACCCGCAACACGGTCGCCTGGGCATCGGCCGGTCACGCGGTCGCCGCCTACGACATCGCCCTCAACTACGCCCAGCGGCGGACTCAGTTCGGCCGGCCGATCGCGAAGAACCAGATGATCCAGTCGATGCTCGTCAAGATGCTCGGCGGGGTCACCGCCATGCAGCTGTACTGCATCCGCCTCGGGCGGCTGATCGACGACGGCAAGATGAGCGACACGATGGCCTCCCTGGCCAAGTGCTTCTGCACGGTCCAGGCCCGTGACGTGTGCCACCTGGCCCGCGACGTTCTCGGCGGTAACGGGATCCTGCTGGAGTTCCACGTGATGCGCCACCTGTGCGACATGGAGGCACTCGTCACCTACGAGGGCACCGCGGAGATCCAGACGCTCATCGTCGGCCGCGACATCACCGGGCAGAGCGCCTTCACCTGATCCGACCCGCTTCAGGCACAGCCACCGGCCGGCCCGGGCAGCCTGCGCAGCTGCGTTTCCGGCTCCACCCCGGTCAGCCCGGAGGTCCGCAGGCCCCCTTCATTGCTCGGCGTGTGGGGCAACGCTCCCACCAAGTGCCGGATGCGGCCCTGTTGTCAAGGGCCAGAGGTCCCTTCCCGCGGCTGGCGGCCGCCGGCCCGGTGGCCTTTCCGGCCAGTAGCGGAGGCCGGTCCGATCGACCATGCCGCGGAGTTCGCGGACTTATGTCGGCCGGTTGAGCACTGCGTGGCCGAGCCAGTGGCATACGTGAAGGGCGACTTCGACGTCGAGGCGGTCGCCGCGGATTGGGCGGCCGCGTTCCTGCTCGGCCTTCTCGACGCGGTATTTGACGGAGTTCTTATGCATCGCGAGCTGGGTAGCGCTGGCCGTGTAGCTGCCTCCGGCGGCCAGGAACATCCGCAGAGTTTCCCGCAGCCGGGCGTAGTGGTCGTCGTCGGTCGCTAGCCGGCCCAGGATCTGGCTCACCCAGGCCCGCGCTGCCTCAACGTCAGCCGACAGCAATGCGGCCACGCCGACTTGCCGGAACATCGTTACCTGCGGTGCGTCGGCTTCGCCGAGCAGCGCGACGCCCTGGGTTTGCACTGCTTGCGTGTGAGTTATCCGGAATCCGTCGACGCCGTGGGCTGGCTCACCCATGGCGACCATAACACGACCGCCACCGTCCGCAGCTTGCCGGATAACCCCCGGGTCGATTGCGACACGCCGACCGATCGGTAGCCATGCCCAGGCGCTGGAGTTGTCGCAGGGAACGAAGAGGGGGCGGGCTGGGCATGAGATTCGTTCCCCGAGCCTGAGAACGAATCTCTCGAGAGGCGATAGCTGGTCCTCGTCCTCGCCGGGTGCCTCAGTGCGCGTCCATGCCACGATGCCAAGGTGGCACTGTTCGAGTCGGTAGCCGAGTGCTGCCTCGGCGGCGGCCATGTCGACGTTTTTCCCGGCGAGCAGATCACGCGTTCTTGCTGCCCGCACGGCGCTACGGTTCTGCAGCCACCGCTCGCGCTCGCTCTCGTAGGCGGTCACGACGCGCTGAGACATCCAATCGATGTACGTGAAGGTGATTTCCACGATGCGCTGCACGGCCAGGGAGGCCACGTCCGGGGCGCCGCCCTGCTGCCGTACTTCGCCTAGGCTGCGCTGCAGCAGCGTGTCCTGCCCGAGGCGGTAGGCCCGGACCAGGGCGTTGACGGGGACGCCCCGTTCGGCCAGCCGCCGGGAGTACTCAAGCGCCGCGGAGGGCGCCTCGACCCGCTCGATGCCGATGCCGTGCTGGAACATGTGCAGGATGGTGTCCACGTTTCCCTCGATGCTCGACCCCAGCAGCTGAAGGATGCGGTCATCGCCTTTGAGTTCCTCGATCTCAGTGGACACGCGGCGGTGTATCTGGCGGGTGAGACCGGCGAGGTCTGCGTTCAGTGCGGCGCCAACCGATGCCACCAGCTGAGCAACCCGGGTCTCCTGGCCGGCCACCATTCCTCCTCGCCTTCGGGTTACCCGAAGGCCCATCGATGCTTACTCACGTGCTGCTCGGCCCGGCGGCCAAGGCGCTGGGCGGCCTGGCGGTGACGGCAAGTCCGCATCAGCCGATCGATGTGGTTCCTGGTCGCAGTTTCGACGCTACGTAGGGGTCGTCTCAGCTCGAATCCTGTATCTGCGTAGTCCGCGATCAGCCGCGTCCCGCGCTCGGCAG
>DATIYI010000263.1:0-5873 GCA_035517695.1 Streptosporangiaceae bacterium | reverse complement strand
GCGCCTCCGGCACCGGTGGCCGTGTTCTGGATGAACGTGGCGCCTGTCACCGACAGGTTGCCCAGACCGGTGTCGTTGTAGATGGCGCCCCCGTTGGCAGCGTGGTTGCCTGCGAACCTGCCGCCCTGAACGGTCAGGCTGGCCGAGCCACCGGTTACCGAGATCGCGCCGTCGCCGTTGACGAAGTTCAGATCACTGACGGCAAGGACGCTGGAACTGGAATCTGCTGCTGAGAGGATTGTGAACGCCGGGGTGGCCGGCGCGTCGCTGCGTCTTAGAGTGGCCCCGTTGCCGACGATAGTGAGGTCCTGGCTGACGACGGGCAGGCCGGCAGTTAGCCGATAGATGCACCGGGCCATCAGGCTCAAGGTTTCGCCACTGGTGGCACTGCTGATGTCGCTGGCCAAGGACGTGACGCTGCACGGCACATCAACGACGGCGGGTGCTGATGCTGCCTGGGCCACCTGAGCCGACCATAAGCCGACGGCCGCCACCGCGCATACCACGGCGGTCCCCGCCACTCGTCTCAACAGCTTCCGCTGCGTGATCATCATCCTCCATATTCAGAGCACCGTATTTATTGCTATGCCCCAAAAGCGAGCTGGCTAGGCGTAGTAGTACTCTGAGGAGAAGAAACCACTTTACCGGATCAAAACATACGTGCATGCACACCCGTGCCCGCTTAGGTCAATACTACGGCGAGTATCGCGGCTCACCGGCACCAGCTGCCAACCGAACCTGCCCCGTTCCCGGCACATGCATTAGCGCCGCCGTCCACTCTTCGGTGGTGTACCGGGGCCATTCAAAGTACGCCGGTGAGAATAGCGTCAGCACCCCGGTCACAGGGGGCAGCTTCCGGTCCGCACCCACAGCACGGTGCCGGCGGCCTGGAAGACGGCGTCGAATGAAAGGTGAACTTCGATCCGCGGTCGCGGAGCAGGAATTTGATGTCCGCGAACCGCTCGTCGAGGGTGAGAGCGAGGGTGCGGGCCCGCTGCACGGTCCACTCACCGGTGGGGTTGGCGGTGACGCCGCCCAGGCGTATCCGGCGGCTGCCGTGCTCGATGAACACCAGCACGTGCAGTCTCTTCAGCAGCACGGTGTCCACGTGCAGGAAGTCGACCGCGACGATCCCGGCGGCCTGGGCATGAAGGAACTGCCGCCAGGTCGGGTCCGACCGGCACGGCGCCGGATCGATGCCCGCAGCCCGCAGGATCTCCCACACGGTGGACGGCGCGACCGTCACGCCGAGCTTCGTCAGCTCGCCGTGGACCCGGCGGCGTCCCCACCGCGGATTCTCTTCGCCAGGCGAATGACCAGGCGCGTGATGCTCAAGGATTTGGGCGGGCGGCCGGGCTTGCGCCACTTGCTCGTGTGGTACTTACTGTCGGCGAGTTTGCGGTGCCAGGCCAGGAGCGTCGCGGGCGTCACGGAGAAGATCTCGGTCCAGCGCCTGCGCGGTATACGCCGGGCCAGCGCGGCGAGCCGCACCCGGTCGGCCGGCTCGTACCGTATCCGGCCGGCGTGCCGGCGCAACACCGCGTTCTCGTGCCGGAGCACGAGCAGCTCGGCGTCCGTCGCCCGGTCACCGCGGAACGCCGCGACGGCCAGGCCGAGTACCCGGCACGTCAGCAGATAGACGATCTTTAGCAGCACCCGGCAAGCCAACCATCACCACGTCAAGCCTGCTGCCGATAGCGCAGGTCAGCCACCCCATCGAGTATTCGAGCGGCACAGGGTAGCCCAGCCCGAGCGCATAGGCTCTGGCGTCGCTCGCCGTAGGGTTCAGGCTGACCGCGAGCCGCACTGCGGCGTCACGGGCCATCGCTCATCGCGAGCTGGATCGGTTTGGTCGGCATCGTCGGCGACACTGCGCAAGGTGCGCTCCACTCCACTAGTTCCACGGCCTCGGAGCTTGTCCTGGCTCCACCGCGCTTCACCCGGCCGGCGAGTTCGTCGCCCAGTGGCCGCCGTGGCCTTATCGTACGGTCCGTGGACTGGGCCGAACGGTTCGCCAGGGTACGGCGCTGGCGTCGGGGCGGTGAGCGCGCCCCCATAAGCCGCTGCTGTTGCTGTACGCGCTCGGCTATTTCCAGCGGCATGGGGACTCGCCGATCCTGTACAGCGAGGCCGAGGAACAGCTGGGCAGGCTGCTGCGGGAGTTCGGGCCGCCGCGGAAGACCACTGCCGCTTATCCGTTCCACCACCTGACCAGCGACGGTCTGTGGACGGTCACCACGGCGGGCGGTGGCGGGAGCCCTGGCGATAGTCCTACGGCGCTGCGCAGCCAGCAGGCGGCCGGGCGACTGGTTCCGGACCTTGCCTGGAGCCTGCGGGCCGATCCGCAACTGCTGCCGAAACTCGCCCATGTCCTGCTGGACACCAACTTTCCGCCGTCGCTGCATGAGGACCTGTGCGCTGCGGTCGGCCTCGATCTGGAAGGGGCCGAGAGCACCGCGGCTGGCGATGACCGGCAGCCGCGGCGCGACCCGGACTTCCCGCGCCGGGTCCTGGTCGCCTACGAGTACCGGTGCGCGTTCTGCGGCTACGACGGCGTGATCGACGACGGGTCCTGGCCGGGCCTTGAGGCCGCGCACGTGCGGTGGTGGACGCACGGCGGCCCGAACGAAATCGCCAACGGCATGTGCTTGTGCTCGATCCACCACAAGCTGTTCGACAAGGGCGTGCTCGGCATCACCAGCCAGCATCGGATCACCGTGTCGGTGCATTTTGTCGGACGGAGCCAGGCGGCCGAACACCTCGTGCTGTCGATGAGCGGCAACACGGCCAGGCTGCCCATGAAGGGCTTCCCGGCGGTCGCGGCGGCGCACGCGGCCTGGCACGCGCGAGAGGTCTTCCGGGCGCCAGCCCGGGCCGCCTGAGGGTCGCTTCGGCTCCCTGTACTGCTCCGGCTATCTCCAGTGATAAGTGTGCGCGACGTGATTCAGGGGATGCCAGGGACCGAAGCAAGGAGCGCGCGGAATCGGGCAGCAGCCGCGGCTGGATCTGGTCCGAGATCTTCCGTGAACAAGTCGACGGCCGAGCCGTTCCAGAAGACGCCACGGTACTGATCGCTTCGAGGCATTGGCGCCAGAGTGGGCCGGTGAGTCAAGCCGACGTGCGCTTGGACATCATCCCACTCATAACGCTCGGCGAGGATGTCGAGTGTTGGATCACCAGTTGTGTCCTGGGCGTATCTGAGCACGTCGTGCTCCTTCTCGTCCCCGTGGTCAGTGCGTCAGTTTAGTCGGCGCCGATCGCCTGGTGAGGCCGATACCTCGCCCGTTGGCCTGCGCCTTCTCATGAGCAGGTGCCTACCCAGGCCAGCGTTCCCTGACATACTTGATCAGGCTGGGGCCATCAAGGAAACCAGTTGCAGGTCACGCCAGCGCCGCCCGGACGGCTTTGGCTGTTGCTTCAACGGCGCGCATGTCCAGCCCGCCGATCTCTTCAGTTGTGAAGAGGTTCCTTCCGAGGTCGTACCCGTTCCGTGCGTACCAGGCCCGCTTCCAGTCCCAGCCTTCCCTGTAATCGGGCCTGTCGAGCATGCCGAGGTGTTCCCAGATGATGACGTCGCCGGCGTCGTCGATGAACGAGAAGTCCGGGCGGAGCTTGTCTTTGTCAGTGGTGCCAGCTAGTTCGCGCTCGTAGACGTAGTCCAGTCCGATCGAGTGCAAGTAGTTCGCGATCGCCAGCTCTGACTTGGATCGGACGAGGTCGCCGCGGAGGGTGCGATGCACCAGGTGCTCGGCATACGGAATGTTGTCGTCGTCGTCCCGGATGCCGGGAGAGAAGAGATTGGTGTTGCGCCGTGCAGTCTCCGATTTTTCCGGCCGCGTGAGGTCGTACAGGAAGGACGCGTCGCTTCCCTCGATGAGGAGCACCATGCGGCGCCGTGATCTGGTGAGCGCGGTGTACAGCAGCTCCCGGCTCATGAGCCTGGTCTGCTGAGGCACCACGACGAAGACAATCCCGAAATCGCTGCCCTGGGCCTTGTGCACCGTCAGGGCATAGGCGAGTTCGAGCGGCCCGCCGCCTCCGGCCGGAAACTGCCGGGCGTAGTAGGCGAAGCGCTGGCCGTCACGCCCTGTGAAGCACGCGTTGAGAAACCTCTTGAGCTTCTTGAAGGCCATGATGCCGACCTCGCCGTTGGCGAGATATTCCTGTATCGGCCCACTGTCCCAGCCGTCCGTCTTGCCGTTGCGGACGAGTATGACCTTTTCCGCGGTGACGATCTCCTCGTCGCCGAGGGCAAGCCCCCACGGCTCGCGTCCCCGCCGGAGCTGCTCCGCACGGAACCGCTGCTGGACCCAGCGGTTCAGGTCGCGGACGCCGTGCGGTTGGGCTCGCACTGGCGAGAGGATCTGCCAGCGCTCGGCGCCGTCGTGGTCATCCCATGGCACGTACCCCTCGGCAGTGAGTCCGAGGGATGAGTTGAAGCCCGGCACGTCGTCTGGCCCGCTGAGGCCCAGCTCGGTCATGAACAGGCTGGTGCATACTTCGCGCAGCTCTTCCGGGGTTCTCCAGAAGCGGATCTTCAGGTCGTTGAACTGCCCGCCAAGCGCGAGGTCCGACAGGACCCGGTCGGCGTCGACCGGCTGCTGCTCGCGGGTATACCAGGAGGCCAGCCGGAGAGTGTCGGAGGGCTTGCGGGTGGAGGTGCGCATCTCGACGGTCAGCCTGGCCAGGGCGCCCTGAAGGAAATCGCCTGGCGCGGCGGCATCAAGCCGGGCGACAAGGTCGGCGAACGGCCGCCCCACACCGATCGGCGGGAGCTGGTTCGGGTCGCCGACGAGGATCAGCCGCTCAACGTGGCCCAGGTCGAGGGCTAACAGGACGGCGAGCAGGTCATCCATGGTCAGCATGGAGCATTCGTCGATGACGACCGTGCGTTCCTTGCGATGCTGGCCGGTGCCCTGGAACAGCGGCCTTTGCCTGATCCCGTCGTAGCGGCCGTTGCGCCACAGGAACTGGGCGACGGTCATTGCTTCGGCTCCGGCAGTGGCCTTCGTGATGCGGACCCTCGCTTTCCCGGTGGGCGCGAGGAACAGCACCCCGTCTTCAGCGAGTTTGGCCGACCGCAGCAGCGCGCCGAGCACGGTTGTCTTACCGGTGCCCGCCCGGCCGACCAGGGCCGACAGGCGCCGGGTGGTTATGGTCTGCAGCGCCGCTGCCTTCTCTGCCAGCGCGGCCCGGTGCCGGTCGTCGTTGTCGTCGTTCTGGGGCAGGCCTGCCCGCAGCAGTGCTTCCCAGTTCTCTCCGAGGGAGGGCGCGGGCTTGGCGGCGCGCTTGGACAGGATCGATCGCAGGCGAGCCTCGCGCTCGCCGAGGTCACTGAGCTGCAGGCACGGGGCCCGCACGTCGCGCGCAGGATCGACGAGCACGCTCAAGCGCGCGATCTCGCCAGCCAGCGCGGCCTCGTTGCCGGCGAGCCAGTCGTGGTTGATGGCTGCCGGGCGCTCCAGTTCGAACTGGCTGACACGTTCGAGTGCCTCAGTCTCCGTCACCAGCGCGTCGCCGTCGTCGGCGGCCTGCCGGAGCACCGTGACCAGTGCCGCCCGGATGCGCCGGGCATCGTTCGGCGACCTGACGGCCGACGGGCCAGCCACGGGACACGAAGCTGCCACGGTCGGGTCAGGCATGAGCCCGCGATCTATGACGCCTACCGGCACGGGCCAGTCGCGGGCATCACCCAGGTCCAGCTCCGCGATCCGGTACGGGTTGTCGATGATGGGCACTGTTGCATTAAGCGGCTACGTGATCATGAGGCCGTAAATCTTCTTGCCGACCTTCACTCTGCAGCCGTCACAGGGGCACGAAAGGGGCCAGACCGCGTGTCTGGCTGTCACGGAGCGGGCGCGGACGAGAGATTT
>DATIYI010000262.1:0-2415 GCA_035517695.1 Streptosporangiaceae bacterium | reverse complement strand
GGTGCCGCGGCGTCGCTGTTCGTGGTCGTCCTCGCCCAGAGCGCGGCGACATCACGGGCCTACGCCGCGAAGCACAGGGAAATGATCAGCGCAGACGCCGACCTGGTGGGCCTGGGAGTCGCCAACGTCGCGGCGGCGTTCACGGGCACCTTCGCCGTCAACGGCAGCCCGACCCAGACCCAGCTGGTGGACAGCGCCGGCGGGCGCAGTCAGCTGGCCCAGCTCGCCGCCGGCGCCGCCGCCGTCCTGGTCCTGCTGTTCGCCACCGGGCCGCTCGCCTTCCTGCCGATCGGCGCGCTGGCGGCGGTGGTCTTCCTCATCGGGCTGCGGCTCATCGACGTCGGGGGCATGCGGCGCATCATGTCCGCCCGGCGGGATGAGTTCGCGATCGCCGTGCTGGCCGCGGTCGCGGTCGTTGTCCTGGGCGCGGGCGACGGCATAGTGCTGGCCGTCGTGGCCTCGATCATCGACCACCTGCGCCACACCTACCACCCGCGCAACAGCGTCCTGATCAAGTCGCCATCCGGCCACTGGCACCCCATCCCGGTACAGCCCGGCGCGCGGACCGAAGACGGCCTGGCGGTCTACCGGTTCGGCACCGACCTCTACTACGCCAACGCGCCACGGCTGGCCGACGACGTCAGGGCGCTCACCGGCCAGGGAGGCCCGCTACGGTGGCTGGTCCTGGACAGCGCGGCCATCGGCGACGTCGATTACACCGCCGGGTCCGTCCTCATCCAGGTCATCGAGCAGCTTCACCAGCGGCACATCCGCTTCGTTGTCACCAGCATGCTCAGCCCGGTACGCCGCCAGCTTGACCGGTACGGTGTCGGCGGACTCAGCGGCCCGGACGCGTATTTCGAGACCCCCGGCGAGGCGCTGGAGGCTTTCCACGCCGTCCAGGCCCCGGCAGAGGGCCGCCCGGGCCAGTGACCGCTGACCATGGAGGGGATGTGGCAGGCGGCTCTCACGGCCAGCATGGGCAGCAGCGGCAGGCGGGTCAGCGCTCTTCCACAGACGTGGAACACCGAGGCCCATGTCCCGCCCGCACGGAGATGAGGGCTGGGATGGCTGAGAACCGCGGCGGCGGCGCGGACCTGCTGGTGATCTTCGGGATCACCGGCGATCTCGCCCGGAGGATGACCTTTCGCGCGCTCTACCGGCTGGAGCGGCGCGGACTGCTCGGCTGCCCGATCGTGGGGGTGGCCAGCGACGAGATCACCGCCGAGCAACTCGTGAAGCACGCACGGGAAGCCATTCTGGGCTCCGGCGAGGAACTGGACGACGCGGTCTTCGGCCGGCTCGCCGCCCGGATGTCTTATGTGTCGGGTGACGCCATGGACGGCGCGCTCTACCGCAGGCTCGCCGCAGAGATCGGCGGCAGGCAGCGGCCGCTGTATTACCTGGAGGTGCCCCCGTCGCTGTTCGGCCCCATCGTCGAGCACCTCGCGTCGGCGAACCTCCTGCGCGATGGCCGGGTCGCCGTCGAGAAGCCATTTGGCCACGACCTGGACTCGGCCCGCGCGCTGGACGCCCGGCTGCACCGGATGCTGAGCGAGAGCCGGATCCTGCGCGTCGACCACTTCCTCGGCAAGGAACCGGTCATCGGGCTGGAGTACCTCCGGTTCGCCAACTTCGCGCTGGCCGAGCTGTGGGACCGCCAGAGCGTGTCCTGCGTGCAGATCACGATGGCCGAGGACTTCGGCGTCGAGGGCCGCGGCGCGTTCTACGACTCCGTCGGCGCGCTGCGCGACGTGGTCCAGAACCATCTGCTGCAGGTTCTCGCCCTGGTCGCCATGGACCCACCGGCCGGGGGCAGCGCCGATGACACCCAGGACAAGAAGGCGGAGGTGTTCCGCGCCATGCCAGCGGCCGATCCGCGGCACTGGGTGCGTGGCCAATATCGGGGGTATGCCGACGTCCCCGGTGTGGCCCGGGGTTCTGCCACCGAGACATACGTGGCGCTGCGGCTGGAGATCGACAACTGGCGCTGGGCGGACGTGCCCATCTTCTTGCGGGCCGGCAAGGCGCTGCCGGATCACGTCACCGAGGTGCGGCTGCTCCTGCGCCGCACTCCCCGGCTCTCCTTCCTTCCACTGCCAACCCGGGCGGGCCCGAACCAGATCGTCCTTCGGATCGACCCAGATCCCGGCATGCGGCTGGAACTGTCCGCGCTGGCCAGCGAGTCGTGGCACGCGGTCCATCTGGATGCGTCGTTCACCCGCGAGCTCGGCGAACCGGCCGGGCCATACGAGCGGCTCCTGCGGGCCGCGCTCGCCGGCGACCATCAGTTGTTCGCCCGGCAGGACGCCGTCGAGGAGACGTGGCGCATCGTGCAGCCGTTGCTTGACAATCCGCCCGAAGTCTTGCCCTACCCGCGTGGATCATGGGGGCCCGCTGAGGCCGACTCCCTGA
>DATIYI010000261.1:0-13916 GCA_035517695.1 Streptosporangiaceae bacterium | reverse complement strand
CCGCTCGGTTTCGGCGCGGGCGGCTGTGTCGGCGGCCTGGGCGCGGGCGGCCTCCTGCTCCGCTCGCCGGGCCTTTTCTTCCGCGTCGGCGGCAAGCTGGCGGCCCTGATCGCGGTCGGCCTCGGCGGCGCTGACCCGTCGGTCGGCCTCGGCGCGTGCCTGCTCGATCGCTCCGTCCCGGTCGGCCGCGGCGGCGGCGATCCGCGTGGCAGCATCCCGGCGGGCCTCGGCAACCGCGGCGTCCCGTTCGCTCTCGGCTATCGCGCGGCCGGTCTCCGCCTCGTCCACGCGGGCTTGGGCGGCGGCGAGCTGCGCTGCCAGCTCTTCCGCCGCCGCGTCGGCTTCGGCGCGGAACTGGCCCTCCTCGGCGGCCCGCTGCTCAGCGGCGGCCGCCCGCGCTTCGGCGGCCACAGCACGCTGCTCAGCGGCGGCCCGCACGGCCTCGAGCTCCACCTCGGCGGCGGTTGGGTCAGTAATGGTGGCCACGCCACCCTCGGCGGCGGCCCCTCCAACGGCCGCGCCGAGGCGCTGAACGCCCAGGTGAACGCGCTGATCACCCGGGCGCGGGGCTTCCGCAGCGCCACCGCCCTCATGAACATGATCCTGTTCGTCCACGGCGGCATCTGCCCCGATTCACCCTACGCATGAACCATCAACCGATACCTGAGGGCCGGGGAGAGCCGGAAAGCTCGGGGCACCCCACCGGTTCGTCGAAAACCGCGAACGTAGCCACTAAAAAAATGGACTCCAGTTGTGCCTGTGGTTGAATCTTGCTGTGAGAACACGCGGCGGCAGGATGCACGTGGACCAGGCTGGTCGCTCCCACGCCACGGCGGGCGGGGAGCGCCGGGCCTACCCGACATACCTGCTGCGCCGCTCCTACCGCGACGAGCAGGGAAGGAGACCCTGGCGATCCTGACCTGCCGTCGAAGTCGATCGAGGCGCTGCGGGCGACGCTGAAGGGCCGCACCCTGGTCGACGCCGAGGCGGCGGTCGAGGTGGAGCGGCCGGTACCGCACGGGGACGTGGCCGCGGCGCACGTGATGGCATCCAAGCTGGGCCTGGCCGCGCTGCTGGGGCCAGCGTGCGCCGAACGCGACATCGCCTACGCGCTGGTGCCTGTCGCGGGCAGTGCGGCGCCGAAACCGAAGCTGGCCGCGCCGTGGTGGGCCGGCGGCGACACCACGCTGAGCGCCGACCTGGGCGTGGCCAATGCCGGCACCGACCAGGTCTACGCCGCGATGGACTGGCTGGTGTCCCGGCAGCGGGAGAGCGAGAAGAAGCTGGCTGCCCGCCACCTTGCCCCCGGCGGCATCGCCATGTTCGACGTTTCCTCATCCTGGGTGGAGGGAGCAAGTGCGAGCTGGCCGGGTTCGGGCGCTCCATTCGGCCGGGAACATCTCCGACCCCGAATCGTTCAAGACCGCCATCACCCGGGTCCGCGCCGACTTCGGAATCGAGCAACTGATCATGGTCGGGGCCGGGGGATGATCACCGGCGCCCGGATCGATGACCTGCGCAAGCTGCATTGCATGGGCTGGATCACCGCGCTGAAAGCCCCCGCCAACGCCGCCTTGGCCAAAGACGACGGCCCGCTGCAGATGAGCCTGCTCGACACCTCGCCGAGATCACTCACCCCGATTATCCCGGCAAACGGCTGATCTGCTGCCACAACCCGGTGCTGGAAGCCGACCGTGCCCGCACCCGCGAAGAACTGCTCGCCGCCACCGAAAAACTGCTCGCCAAGATAAAGGCGGCGGTGGCCGCCCGGCGGCTGAAAGACCCAGACAAGATCGGAGTCAGGGTCGGCAAGGTGATCAACAACCGGAAGGCCGACCGCCGGCGCGGTCACTGCCTACAAGAACCTCGAGCACGTCGAGCGGGACTTCCGCATCACCAAAGCCGACGACCTGGACCCGCGGCCCATCCACCACTACCTCGTCGGGCCGGGTCCGCGGCCACGTCCTGATCTGCATGCTCGCCGGCTACTTCACCTGGCACCTGCGCGAGGCGCTCGCCGAGCTGACCGTCACCGACCAGCACACCCCCGCCGACCCGGTCGCCCCCGCCCAGCGCTCCGCCCAGGCCAAGGCCAACGCCAAGGACGGCAGCATGCACAACCGCGATGGCCTGCCCGTCGATCCAACGCGCGAGGCGCCACGTTCGCCGAATGAGCCAAGATCAAGCCACCGGCTGCCGAGCGGCGGCTGTGCCTGAGCGGGCCGGTAAGCGAGCGAAACTTCGCCCCGATCTACCTTTGGACCAGCAGTTCCCCGATCCGCACCGTTCCCGGCGGTGAGTTCGGGAACCTCGCGGATCGGCTCGGTACCGGCTTTGCGCTGCGCGCGATCAGGGTTCAGCCGCTGGACTATCTTTAGACGGTTCGGCGCTCGTTCTGGGAGACCTTCCTGTTGCACAGCGACACCAGCGCGGCTGTCCCACTGCGACGGGCGAGTGCCCAGCTGCAACGGGCGAGTGCCCGGCTGCAGCGGGACTATATGTTCCCAGCGGCGTCCCCCGCACCACCCCCGCATTACGCCGATCACTACCTCAACGCATACGACCCCGCTGGCGCGAACCTGCGGGTTGCCCAGCCCTACGCCGACTGGGTCCGTGCCTATCAACGCTTCATCGTCGTCTCCGGGCCGCTGATCGGCGTGATCACGCTCACCGGCGTGGCCGGGCTCATCGTGGCCTGGCGCCGTCTCGGCGGCCCGGTGCTGCTGCCGTGGCTCACCGGCCTTGCCCTCCTGGTGACCCCGGCTGCGGTCGCGGACTTCGATCCGCGCTACCTCGTGTGCGCGATCCCGCCGTTGTGCATCGCCGCGGCCATTGGCGTCCGGCTGATCGTCAGCCGTTTTCGACGGCCGGCGCTGGCCGGTTCCCCGCGAAAAATAGCGGCACCAGCACAATTCCAATGAAGATCGGGCCCGCCATATAGCGGAACAGCTGGTCTGGGACGTCGACGAGGACGCCCAGTTGCTGCCCGGCAACTATCGCCCCGAGCGACAGCAGCGCCCAGTTCCTGCGGCGCCTGGCAAACAGCCACACCGCGAGGTAGGACAGGTAACACCAGAATGGTGCGCGCCACAGCAGCCAATCTAGCTGGGGCGTATTGCTCACCGACCGCAGGAACAGCCCGGCCTTGTTCAGCGTGGCGGACAATGGCCGCGTCCGCATGGCGTCGCGGTACGGGTTGTCCCGCATAACCCTGCGGGAGGCCAGCCCCCACAGGCCTGGATCGATTGACGTCGGGTCGGTTGTTGTCTGCGCATCAAGGCTGGGGGGCCCGGCGAAGACGCTCCAGGCGATCGAGCCGCGGCAGATGCGAGCGCCGAGCACCAGATCGGGCGACCGGCCAAGCACGCGCAGCCATAGCGACATCAGCTGGCCGCTAAGCGGTTCCGACCGTGCGCTAGAGTCCAGGATCCTGGTCGTCCAATCCGAGTCGTAGCAGTTCGCTGTCTTCTTCCACGTGGCCAGCGGCGCGGCTTGTGCCATCAGCCGCAGGTCGGCCGGCGTAAAGCTCGACGGCCGGTCGGCGTAAGCGACAGCGATGTCTGCGTACTGGATCGAGTAGGCCTCCCAAGCTGGCGTCTTCTGGATTCCCGCAGCTGGGTAGACGAAGAAACTCAACACGTAGACGACGCACGCCGCGGCCGTCGTGGCGGCCACCAGTCGCAGCCGGATGCCCGGCAACAAGATCAGCAGCACGACGGCCGCGACGGCGACGATGAGGAAACCGTTGAGCCGGAACAGCATGATGCCGAGGAACTCCAGGCCAAGCGCCGCGATGAGCCGGTTCACCCGCCGGTCGCCGCGCCAGTCGGGGGAGTCGCGCAATGAGACGAGGTGTGCGACGGTCGGCACCACGAGGTACAAGCAGACGACGAACCCGACGTCCTTCCAGACGAAGATGACGAAGGTCCCGGTGGGCGGAAGGGCCGCCGCGATAACTACGGCGACAGCGGTCCACCGCCCGGGGATCCCGAGCCGTCGGAACGCGACCACGGTGTAGCCGAATGCCGCCGACATCGCGACGGTCTGGGCGAGCGCCAACGCGGCCAGGCCGCCCGTCACGTGCAGGCTCAGCCAAACAAGCGCGTCATACAGCACGGAGTAGTTGTCCACCCACGGCCCTGCCGTCACCTGAAGCACGTAAGCGGCCGAGTCATAGCTCATCAGCGCGGGGTAGAACGCCGCCCACCAGAACAGGAAGATCGCCTGGCACACCAGGTAGGTCGCGAGCGGCAGGCGCCAGCGTCCTGGCACCCGCCCCACCAGCCGGCCGAATGGCCGAAGCAGCCGCCGAATTCTGCCGCCGCCGTCCCCGGGGGCCGGTTCGGCAGGACCCGGGCCAGGACCGGGGGCTGCTCCCGGTTCGACACGCGGAGAAGCGTCGTGCACGGGCATGGGCCTCCTCCGACGTGCCACCAGGTCACCTGATGCGGGTGAGGGCCATCAGTCTAGTTGTCGGTAAGTGGGCTTTTGGCGAACGGTCTCCTGGCGGGTGGGGCGGGAGGCTGACCCACTGCCGGCCAGCCCACAAACCATTGGCCAGCCCGGATCGCCCCGGGGTCGGCGCGATCGCCGCGAACCGCCCGGCAATCCTCCGCTAAAGTTTGGCCGGGAATCGACTCTTGCACCGAAGGATTGTCATGGCGTCTCCAGCCGGTCTGCAGGCCCTTAGGTGCGCCCGGTGGACCGGGCTGACGCGAAGGGGTGAACCCGCGGCCGAGGCGAGCTTGGCAGCGGCCGTGGACGGGCTGACGGAGTTCGCGGTTCTCGCGTTCGCCTCGTGGACACTGGTGTACGACATCGGGGCGGTTGCCCGCCTTGCTACGTCGTGGCTGCTGGTGCTGTGGGCGGCGTGCCTGGTCGCGATCGCCGCTGGTCTTGTGCGGTTTGGCCAGCCGGGCAGGCAGGCGGGTGGGGGGGCCGGTGCCCCCGGCGCAGCCGAACCGCGCCCGAGTGCGAGGTGGCTCGCCGCGGTCGCGCCCTGGCGCCGGCCGCTTGGAGTTGCTGGCGTGACGTTGGGCGTCGCGGCGGGCCTGGCAGTCGGCCTGCACCGTGCCGGCTTGCCATGGGCCTGGACGTGGACGCTGGGCGCACTGGCCGTCGCGGCCACGCTGACCTGGTTGCTCTTGCCCGATGAGAGAGCATCGGCGGCGGTCGGCCGCGCTGCCGCGGCTACTCCCGCATCGGCCGCTGCCGGCCCGGCAGCGCGAGGCGGATCGGTGCTTGCGCTCGGCACAGCGGTCGCCGCGGCGATCTTCTCGCTGTTCGTGGTGCGCCCTGACCCTGATGACGTCTACTTCGTATCCCGCGCGGTGTGGACCGCGCAGCATGGCCGGATCCCGCTCAAGGACGTCATCTTCACCAACCAGGCCGTCGGTCAGATCCCCGCGGAATCCCCGGTCTCGTCCGTGGAAGTGCTGATCGGCGCGCTGGCGCGGCTATTTGGCGTATCGGCCGCGTCGTTCACCTACCTGATCGCGTTGCCGGTGTTCACGTTTTTCGCCGTGTGGGCGGTGTGGCTCCTGATACGCCGCTGGGCGCCGGGTCGTTATGTGCTGTGCTTCGCCGTGGCGATGGTTTACCTGGCCTGGAGCGGCACGGGCTCGGCTTCGTTCGGGTCGTTCCATCTGGTGCGGATGTGGCAGGGGAAGGCCGCCTTCGTGTCGCTGATGGTGCCGCTGCTCTACGCCTACCTGACCAAGTGGGCAGAGCACCGCACCCGCCGCAGCCTGCTGCTCGTGGTGGCGGCGGGCATAGCGGCAGCCGGGCTCACCTCGTCCGCAGCGCTCGTGGTGCCGCTCATCGCCGCGGCCGTGGCAGTTCCTCTGCTGCTCGCACGGCAGATTGCGGTGGGGCTTGGCGCCCTGCTTGTGGCTGCCTACCCGGTGATCATCGGGCTGGTGGTGGCGGCGTTCTATCCGGTTCATCTGCCGCACCAGACGTTCGCCGCCGCAGCGGTGTGGGCGTGGGTGCTGCTCACCGGGGTCCTGGGCAGCATCGGGGGGATAGCGCTGTGGACAGCACCGCGGCTTGCCCGGCGCGGTGTGCCTGCCTTGATCACCAGCGGGGTGGCGGGGGTGGTAACCGTGCTGATGATTCCCGGCGCGCTGGCAGTCATGGGAGCTGCTACCGGCGCCAATGCGGTGCTATGGCGGACCATGTGGGTGGTTCCCGGCCCGGTCGTCGTCGGCCTCCTTGCGGCGTTGCCCTTGCCGCCGGATGCCTGGCTGCGCTCAAGCGCCCGATGGACCGCGGCCGCACCTGCTGTAGCGATCTGCGCGGTGATACTCGCGGCAGGAATCCCGATATGGTCGCATCAGAACGTCCATGCGACCGTGGCGCACGACCCGTCGTGGAAATATGACCCGCTGTCGCTATCGCTGGCCCGTAAGACGCTGCATTCTGACCACCAAGCCGGCGATCTACTGTCAACCGAGCGGGTGATGGGCGCCATGCCGCTGCTCACCTCGCGGGTACGGGCAGTGGACGCACGGAGCTACTACCTTGGCTTGCTGCCCGCGAGCCCCCAGTTCATCGCCGACCGGCTGCTGCTGACCCGGCTGGCGGGTCAACAGGCGCCACTGCCGACGGAATCCGCCGTTCGAGCCGCCCTGTCCGCGGTCCCGGTCGGCTACGCGTGCGTCTGGAGCCACAACACCTCGGGGTTGCGTCTCCTTGAGCAGGCTGGCTTCACCCCGGCGACGCACTTCGGCACGTTCCAGTGCCTGCAGCGCTGAGGCGACAGCGGATCTGCCCGTGACGCCCGGGCCGCTCGTAGCCCTACTGTCACGTCGTCTGCGGGGCGGCCAGCAGGCGGTCCACGGCGCGGGCGGCCGCGTGGCCGTCATCCAGCGCGCAAAACCTCGAGGCGAATCTGCCGTACGCGTCGCGGTGGGACCTTGCGACCTGGTCGATGTCACGGAGCGCGCCGATAACGTCGGTGGCGGTGCGCAGCAGCGGTCCTGGCGCGTCGGCCTCGAAGTCGAAGTAGAAGCCGCGGAGCTTGTCGCGGTAGCGCTCCAGGTCGTAGGTGAAGAAGAGCATAGGGCGGCCAGTGTTGGCGAAGTCGAACATTACCGATGAGTAGTCGGTGATCAGCACGTCGCTGATCAGGTACAGGTCCGCAATGTCCGGGTAGCGCGTCACATCGATCAGGCCATGGCCCGAGTTGCCGTCCGACAGCGGGTCCCGGACATTGAAGTGTGTGCGCAGCAGCATGACGTGGTCCCCGCCGAGGGCCTTCGCTGCCGCGTCGAGATCTAGCCGCAACTCGAACCGGTAGCGGCCGCCCTGCTGGAATGCGTCGTCCCGCCAGGTGGGCGCGTACAGCACGACGCGTTGTGCGGTGGAGATCCCGAGGCGGCGACGGACCTCCGAGGCGCGCCGTTCATTGTCTGGCTGACGGAGGATGTCGTTTCGGGGGTAGCCGGTTTCTGCGATCTCACCGTCGAAAGCGAATGCGCTGCGGAAGATCGGTGTGCTGAAACCGTTGGGTGACAGCAACAAATCCCACTTCGGCGTGTCCTCGTGCTGCCGCTCCAGATAGGCCACGAGGTTCGGCAGCCTGGGCGGTGCGATGTCGAGGCCGATCCGCTTGAGCGGAGTTCCGTGCCAGGTCTGCAGGTAGAACTGGCCCTCCCGCTTGCGGAGCCAGGTGTGGAACAGGTCGTTGCTCACCAGGTAGCGCGCCTCGGCGACCGCCTGGTAGTGCGCGCGGCTGCCCGCAACGAGTCGCACGCTGTCGTCGTCCGGCAAGGTGAACTGACCGTCCTTGGTCACCCACGCGCATTCCACGCCGGGGGCACGGCGCCTTAGTTCCGCATAGATCGCGCGCGGGTTGCAGGAGTACTGCAGCCCCCCATAACTCTCAAAGACCGCGAGATCACGCAGCGGGCGGGACCTGGCGGCGGGATAGTAATGGCTCCTCAGCCCGTGCTGCGCGTAGCTGCCGCGTTCATCCGCCGCCAGGCCGATACGGACACTGAGCCGTAGCGCATCGGCGAGGTAGGCCTCGACGGCGACCTCATGGATGCCCGCCGGGTGGTAACCGGGGAGGTCGCATCGCTGACTCGGGTGGACAGCGACGGGGAACTCGCGGCCGGCCGCGCGGGCGAACAGTTCCCATTTGCCGGATTCCAGCGGCAGCCTGCCCGTCAGGGCCGGCATTGCGGCCGGATCGAACTCAACGCTGAAGTGGCCGTCTTCCCAGGCCAGGTCCAGCACATACTGGTCATTGGAACCACTTCTGCGCAGCAGGAGTTCGCCGGGCGTGCCGTCGCTGACCTGCTGACGGCCGGCCAGCAGGAGCCGCCCCTCAGCTGTCCACTCCACTCGAGAGATGAGCAGATGGCAGGTTCGCTCAAGGACCGTGAGGTTGCCGTAGGGGGTGAGTGTGGTCGCGATCTCCCGTCCGCCCGAGCTGACCCGTGCCCCCGTGGCCTCGCAGGACGCACCAAGGCGTATTCCGGCGCCGGTCCCGCCGCGTGGAACCACCGACAGGTCCCAGGTAATCTCGTCCTGGCCGGGTAGGGCCCGCTCCAGCGCGGTGGGTTTGGCGTGCGCGTTGGTGAGCGCGCCGATCGGCAGGCGCACGCGGAAGCTGGTGCGGCCGGCTTCGCGGCTACCGACCTCGACCGGCACCCGGATCCGCTGGGCTCCGCTCTGCCGCCGGGAAGCCACCAGCGCGGCATCAGCCGCCATCTCGGCAGTGGACCAGCCAGCAAGCTCCAGTGCGCCGTCGTCGGCATCGCACCCGGCCACGAACGCGCCGACCTGACGAGCGCGGATAACGAACCTTCCGTCATGTTCGGGGGCCGGTTGCAGCCACACTCCTGGGGCGGCCCAGCGGCCCTCCGGCCACTTCGCCGAACCGGGCACAACGCCCGTGACCGGCCCTGCACGCCGGATTCGGGGCCCGCTGACCCTGACACGCACCTCCCAGCTTGCGGCGCGCCAGGACCCGAGGGTCGCCAGCCGTTTCGGGTCGAGCTCGACCACGAACCCCGACCAGTCGTAACAGGCCGCCGCCTGGTTGGACCAGGCCGTCACATCGGGCCGGTACACCCGCTCCACCGGAAGCCGGATCGTTCGGCGCAGCTTGTCGTTGCGGAGCCTGACCTGGATCCGGGTATCGCCCTTGGCAGGCGCGTCGAGCCGCCGGATGTAGGCGTGGCCCTCGATCCGAAGCCGGCCCTCGCGCCACGTCACCTGGTCGAGCCGCGCGTTCAGCGTCATCTCGCCGCCGGTCTCGTAGACGCGGTCGGGCACGCCGGTGGCCTGGTCGCCGAAGTACGGATACGTCGCGTACCACTTCGGCCGCGCCAGGCCGCGCCGCACCACCGCTGGGCCGGCTCCTTCCTGTGCCGTGAACCGCATGACCTCCAGCAACTCCGGGAGCATCCGGCGGCGGATCAGGTGGTAACGGAGCCGCTTGAGTGGATCAATGTGCTGGTAAACCGACTCGTCCACC
Source organism: Streptosporangiaceae bacterium (assembly GCA_035517695.1). Lineage (GTDB taxonomy): Bacteria > Actinomycetota > Actinomycetes > Streptosporangiales > Streptosporangiaceae > DATFVJ01. Next base: position 4,429 of record DATIYI010000261.1, on the reverse strand, counting down.
GTGGCGAGATAGTCGCTGGCTAGCTCGAGCAGCCGCTCCCTGTCGCTGTCTGCAACCAGCCGGAAGGCACCTACCAGGATGGCGAGATCGCCTTCAAGCACGCACCGGTCATAAACGGGCTTGAGCTGCGGCGCGCGGGCGGTGAGAAAGGCGCCGACGGCCCGCACGGAAGCCATGCGCTGCTCATTGTTGGACAGCTCGCCGGTGCGCTGGCTGATGGAAAGCTCGCCGGATTGCCGCACCCGGTAGTAGTAGACGACGTCACGGAAGGCGTCCACAGCGGCGGCCATCACGTGCGCTGGGACCATCACGGGGAGATCCTCGTAAAGACCGGGCGGAAACTCGAGGCCGCAGGAGTCCCAGAACGACCGCCGGATCACCTTGTTCCAGGCCGTCCAGTCGTGCATCAGAGCGTGATAGCGGGACACGTGCGTACGCAGCACGGTGGACCGGAATGGCTCCTGGTGCATCGGAGACGGTACGATCCCGGCGGGGCTGAACCTCCGGACGCCACCACAGGCGATGTCGGAGCCCGTCTTCTCGAGCGATCCGGCGAGGATCTCGTAGGCGTGCGGCGCCAGCAGGTCATCGCTGTCGAAGAATGCCAAGTAAGCCCCGGTGGCATGCTTGGTGCCCGTGTTGCGCGCCGGTCCCAGGCCCTGGTTTTCCTGCTGAACGAGCCTGAATCGCTCATCACGGGCGGCGAAGGACTTCGCGATGGCTGTGCTGCCATCGGCAGAGCCGTCGTCGACCATTATGACCTCCAGGTCATTCATGGTCTGGCCCGCGATCGACTCGAGCGCCGCACTCAGGTAGCGCTCGACATTAAAGAACGGCACAACGACGCTGAGCTTCGCCACCTGTGGGCTCCTCCTGGCTATCAGTTCGGCAACTGCTCGCGCAGCAGGCGGTCGACGACGCGGGCCGCGGCGTGGCCGTCATCGAGGTGACAGAACCTCGCGGTGAATGCCGCGTACGCCTGTTGGTAGGACCGCGAGACCTGGCCGATATCGCGCACTGCGGCGATGAGCTCGGCGGTGGTGGCCAGGAGCGGTCCAGGTGCGTCGGCTTCGAAGTCGAAGTAGAAACCGCGCAGCTTGTCGCGGAAGCGCTCGAGGTCGTAGGTGAAGAAGAGCATGGGGCGGCCGGTGATCGCGAAGTCGAACATCACCGACGAGTAATCCGTAATCAGGATGTCGGCGATCAGCAGCAGATCGGTGATGTCGGGGTAGGAGGTAACGTCGAGCACGAACTTGCCGCCCGAGCGTAGCTGCTGGCCGCCTCGGATATTGCTATGCATCCGCACCAGCAGGACGTTGTCGTCCCCAAGGGCCCTGGCCGCTGCGCTCAGATCCAGGTTGAAAGAAAACCGGTAGCCGGCGCTCTCCGGGAGGGCGTCGTCGCGCCAGGTCGGAGCGTAGAGGATGACCTGCTTTCTGGCTGGCAGGCCGAGCCTCGCCCGCACCTCAGCCGCGAATTCGTCCCTGCGAGGGTGCCGCAACATGTCATTGCGCGGGTAGCCGGTTTCCATGATCTCGCCGCCGAAGTCGAACGCCCGGCGGAAGATGGGCGTGCTGAATGCGTTCTGCGATAGCAGCACATTCCAACCGGCGGCGTCCTTGCGTATCAGGTCCGGATAGGTGAGGCCGCCCGAGAATTGTGGTTGCTCAATATCCAGGCCGACGTGCTTGAGTGGCGTTCCGTGCCAGGTCTGCAGGCACATTTGATGATCCCGCTTACGGAACCAGTCGGGCAACACGTCGTTGCACACCAGAAAGCGTGCGCGCGCAATTGCCTCGTAATAGTCCCTGCTTCCAGCGAGCAACAGACGGGCGCCTGCCGGCGCGTTGAATTGGTTGTCAGCCGTTACCCACACGTAATCAAGCGCCGGACTCCGGCGCTGCATTTCCGTGTAGATAGCGCGTGGGTTGCAGGAGCATTGGCGGCCATTGAAGCTGCTGAAGACGGCGAGATCGCGAAGCGGGCGGGCGGTGAAGGCGGGGTAGTCCAGGCGCCGCAGGCGGTGCTGCGCGAAGCGGCCGCGCTCGTCGTCGGACAGGCAGGTGCGGACGAAAAGGCGGAGCGCGTCGGTCCGGTAGGCCTGCGGCGCTATCTCCCGCGGGCCGACCTGGACGTAGCCCGGCAGGTCGGTCAGCAGGCTTCGCGCCAGCGCCACCGTCACCACGTGCCCGGCGCCGGCGTGCGCCAATAGGTTCCAGTTGCCGCTGGCAAGCGGCACCTCGCCTGCCATGCCGGGCATCACGCCCGGGCTGAGCTCGGCGGTGAATTGGTCGCCGTCCCAGGACAGCGGGATCCCGTACTCACCGCCGGATATGCTGTGCCGCAGCACAAACCGGGCGGGCTTGCCGCCGGAACCTGTGTATGTCCCGCGGAGGGCGAGGCGCTGGCTGTGCGGGCCCGGTGGTCTGCATTCCGCCTCGCTCCATTCCATCTCGCTCACGACGGGGCGGCCGCTGCGTTCGACAACGGACAGGTAGCCGAACTGGGTCACGAACACGGTGATCTCGCGGTCCTCGTGGCTGGCCCGCGCTTCGGCGCTGTCGGCAGTGGCGGTGAGCCGTGTCCATCCCCCGTCGCCGCTGGCGAGCGAGATGTCGCAGATGACCTCGTCATGAACGTGAATGGCGTGGTCGATAGGGCTGGCGCCCTGCTCTGCCGAGCTGATCAGCTGCGCCACTGGTACGCGGGCGCGGAAGGCGTTGCGCTCGCGTCGGCGCGCCCGGCCGCGCTGGTCGCGGCCCGCAGGCCGTGCGGCGGACCCGGCCGCCTCCACCGGCACGCGGATCGCCGGGCCGGTACCTTTCCGGGGTTTGATGATCAGTGTGGCGCCGGCGGGCAGGCTGGCGGTGCTCCAGCCCTGAATCTCCAGCTGTCCGCCAGTTGCGCGACACCCCGTCGCGAAGGCGCCAACCGGCCGGCCGCGGATGATGAACCGCCCATCGAACTCCGGGGCAGGCTGGACCCAGATGGTGTCTTTCACCTGGCGCCCCCGCGGCCACTGCGCCGATCCGGGTGCAGCTTGGTTGACCGGCCCTGCACGGGTGATGCCGGCCCCGCTAACCCGCACCCTCAGCTCCCAGTTCGCCGCGCGCCACACGCCAGGGAAGGTGGCCAGCCTGCGCGGGCTGACCTCCACGGCGAACCCGGACCAGTCATGGCAGGCCACCGCCTGGCCGGAGCGGGCGGTGACATCTGGGCGGCGGATTCGCTGTACGCGCAACCGGATGGTGCGGCGCGTCTTGCTGTTGTGCAGCACCACGCGGATGCGGGTGTCGCCGACCGCGGGTGCGTCAAGCAGGCGGATGTAGGCGTGCCCCTCGATGCGCAGTTTGCTCTCGCGCCAGGTGACCGCGTCCAGGCGCACGTGCAGTGTCATCTCGTCAGTGATGTCGTAGACGGCGTCGGGGATGGCGCGAGCCGCGTCGCGAAAGAACGGGTACTGGACGTACCAGCGAGGGTGGCGTCGCGATCCCTCACGCACCACTGGGGCGGGAGGGAACGCGACGCCCTCGGCAGGGCGCCAGAACTTGAGGACCTCAAGCAGCTCGGTAAGCATTCGGCCGCGCATCAGGAAACAGCACAGGCGCGTGATCGCGGGCAGCTGCGGATATACGGATTCGTCCACCGTGCGCAGATAGCCCGCAGCCAGCTCGATTATCCGCGGGCGCTCGCCGCCAGCCGCCAGCTCGATTGCCTTTGCGAGGATGGGAATGTCGATGGCGAGCGCGAAGCGGTCGTAGTAAGGCTTCAGCGGTCGCGCACTGGCCGCGAGAAACTCGCCGATCGTGCGCAGCGAGGTCATCCGGTCCTCGATATTGGACAGCTCGCGGGTGCGCTGAGTCGTGGAAAGCTCGCCGGTTCCCCGCAGCCGCCAGTAGTAGACGACGTCACGGAACACGTCGACGGATGTCGCCATCACGTGCGCCCGGACCATGGGCGGGGCGTCCTCGTACAGGCCAGGCGGAAACTCCAGGCCGCTGGAATCCCAGAACGACCGGCGGAACACCTTGTTCCAGGGCGTACGGTCTTGCAGGAGGACCGGACAACGGGAGGCGTGGGTGCGCTCCACCGTCGCCGTGAATATCTCCTTGTGCGCAGGTGAGACCCAAATGCTGGCCGGGCTGAACCGGAGCACGCCGCCGCACGCGATGTCCGAGCCTGTTTTCTCAAGCGATCCGACGAGAAGCTCATAGGCGTGCGGAGCCAGCAGGTCGTCGCCGTCGAGGAACGCGAGGTATTTTCCTGTCGCGTGCTGCACACCAATGTTGCGGGCTGGCCCGGGCCCCTGGTTGTCCTGCTGGGTCAGCCGGAACCTCGGGTCGCGAGCGGCGTACGTTTTCGCGATGATCGCGCTGCCGTCGGTGGAGCCGTCGTCCACCATTACGACTTCCAGGTCGCGCAGCGACTG
>DATIYI010000260.1:0-3650 GCA_035517695.1 Streptosporangiaceae bacterium | reverse complement strand
GCACCCCTGTTCCTCAACGCCCACGGCAAGCGGATCACCCGGTACGGCCTGGGGACGATCCTGCAGCGTCATCTTGCAGTGGCCGCCAGCCGCCAGCCATCTCTCGCCTCCAAACCTGTCAGCCCGCACACCATCCGCCACGGGCCCTGCACCTGCTTCAGGCCGGGGTTGGGCTTTTCCCCGGGTCTGTCAACTTAACGGTGTAACTTCTTTCTCTGCTGTTACCTGCGTCCCGCGCTGAGGCGGCCGTCAAAGGTGATGTCGAAGGCGTTGAGGGCGGCCTTCCACCGGTTGGTCCAGCGTTTGCGGCCCTTCCCGGTCGGGTCCAGGCTCATGATCGCCAGGTACAGGCACTTCAGGGCAGCCTGCTCGGTCGGGAAGTGGCCGCGGGCGTTCACCGCCCGCCGCAGCCGGGCATTGATCGACTCGATCGCGTTCGTCGTGCAGATCACCGTCCTGATTTCCCGGTCGAACTGCAGAAATGGCACGAATTCCGCCCACGCGTTCTCCCAGAGCCGTATAATGGCCGGGTAGCGCTTCTCCCATTTCCCGCTGAATTCGGCGAACCGGTCGAGCGCCCCGGCCTCGGACGCGGCGGTGTAAACGGGCTTGAGGTCTTTGGCGATCTGCGCCCAGTCCCTCTTTGAGGCGTACTTGAATGAATTCCGCAGGAGATGGACGATACATGTTTGCACGATCGTCTTCTCCCATACCGCGCTGACCGCGTCAGGCAGTCCTTTCAGCCCGTCGCAGACCAGCATGCACACGTCCCGGACCCCGCGGTTCTTGATCTCGGTCAGGACCCGTAGCCAGTATTTGGCGCCCTCGCCGTCGCCGTGCTCGCCGGCCCACAGACCCAGGACGTCGCGCTCGCCGTCCACGGTGACGCCCAGGACCAGGTAGATGGGCCGGTTCGCGACCTGGCCCTCGCGGATCTTCACGTTGATGGCGTCGATGAACAGCACCGCATAAACCGGGTCCAATGGCCGGCTCTGCCATTCCGCCAGGCCCTCCATCACCCGGTCGGTGATAGCCGTGATCGTCTGCTTCGATACGTCCGCGCCGTACACCTCGGCCAGGTGCGCGGCGATTTCCCCGTGGGTCAGCCCTTTCGCCGACAGGGAAATGACAAGCTCGTCGATCCCGGTCAGCCGCCGCTGCCTTTTGGCGACGATTCTCGGTTCGAAGCTGGAATCCCGGTCCCGCGGCACGCTGATTTCCACCGGACCGGTCTCGGTGAGCACGGTCTTAGCCCGGTGGCCGTTGCGGGAATTGCCGCCATCGCGGCCCGCCGGGTCATGCTTCGAATAGCCCAGATGGTCATCCAGCTCGCCCTCAAGGGCACCCTCGACCACCATCTTGGTCAGCCTGCCCAGCAGGCCGCCCTCGCCGGTCAGCTTCAGCCCGCCCGCCCGGGCCCGCTCGGTGAGCTCGCGCAGCAGCTGCTCATCAGCCGCCGATAGCCCCGGCTCGGAGTGGTCCCGGTCCTCTGTCACATCGGTCATCTGGTGTCTCCTCCGTCTCGGAAGTTACACCGTTAAAATTACAGTCCCGCTTCCCCCTCGTACCGTGGACACATCGCCTTAAGGGAAGGACAGGGCGATGGCTGAGTCACGTAGGAAGTTCGATGCGGACTTCAAGGAGGGCGCGGTGCGGCTGGTCCGGGAGACCGGCAAGCCGATCGCGCAGGTGGCCCGGGACCTGGGGATCAACGAGGGGACCCTGGGGAACTGGGTGAATACCGACCGGCGCCGCCGCGGGGAGCGGGACGGGGCGCTGAGTGAGGATGAGCGGGCGGAGCTGGCCCGGCTGCGCAAGGAGAACGCCGAGCTTGCCATGAGGTGCGACGTGCTCAAGCGCTCGGTGGCCCTCTGGGTGCAAGATGCGATGGGCCGGTAGCCGTGGCCGCGTTCATCGCTGCCCAGGGGGATGAGCATGGTGTCCCGCTCGCGGCGGCCTGCCGGGCGCTGGGAGTGTCCCGGTCCTGGTTCTATAAGTGGGCTCCAGGGCAGCTGCCGCCGCGGGCAGCGCGCCGGGAGCGGCTCAAAGCCGAGATCAGGCGGCTGTTCGCCGGGCATGAGGGCAAGTACGGCTCGCCGCGGATCACCGCGGACCTGCGGGATGAGGGCTGGGCGGTCAGCGAGAACACCGTGGCGGCGCTGATGCGCGAGCAGGGCCTGGCTGCCCGGCGGAAGAAGAAGCGCAAGGCGACGACCCGGCCGGGCAAGGGCCGCTGGCGGGCGCCGGACCTGGTCAAGCGGGACTTCCCGGCGCAGGAGATCAACGTAAAGTGGTACGGCGACGGCACCGAGATCTGCACCGATGAGGGCAAGCTGTACCTGGCCTCGGTGCTGGACGTGGCCTCGCGCCGGGTGCTGGGGTTCGCGCTGGGCGAGCATCACGACGCGGAGCTGGCCTACGGCGCGCTGGCCATGGCGGTGGCGGTGCGCGGCGGGCACGTGCCCGGCGTCATCATGCACACCGACCAGGGCAGTGAGTACACCGCGCGGCTGTTCCGGGCCGCGTGCAAGCGGCTGTCGGTTTCCCAGTCGATGGGCCGGCCCGGCTCGGCGCTGGATAACGCGGTGATCGAGTCGTGGCACTCGACCGTGGAGTTCGAGCTGCGCCGCATCGAGCACTTCGCCACCAGGGCGGCAGCCCGGGTCCGGGTTGCCGCCTGGATCGAGGAGTACAACACCGTCCGCCGGCACTCGGCCTGCGGCATGATGTCCCCGGTGGCCTGGGAGCTGGCCGCCAGGCGGGAGGCCGCGTGAGCGCGGCCGGCCGCTGCGCGGCCCGGGACGAGAAGAAGGCGGCTTCGCCGCTCATTCCCGGGTGGCTGCCGCGTTCCAGGCGGGGGGACGCGCCGCTTGAGGGTACGGGGCCGCCCCTCCGGCCTCAAGGCTGCTGCGCACCGCCTGCCGGCGGCGGCCCCTGCGCGGCCGGCCTTGACCCCGGAGACCACTGCGGCCCCTCCGGCCGGAAACACGGGCAGGCCCTGGCCTGCCCCGCCCGGGGCGCGGCGCGTCCGGTGAGCCCATATCCGGCGCACAGACGGACGCCAGGAACCAAGGTGAACTGGCGTTCGATACTCAGAAGAGGAACCGAAATCACAAGAATCCGCTAACGGGAAGTGTCCACGCTTCCAGGGGATTGCCGCCCCGGGGCCGGTATCGCTCGGCTTCGACGCGGACGGAAGCGGATCCGCGCCTGCAGCAGAAGCCCACGATGGATCACTCGAAGGCGTAGGCCAGTGGCGACCGACAAGGCGCTGGCCGTCAGGTTAAGGGGACGTCGGCCAGGTTTATCTTGGGGCAGGGGCTGACCGTGCCCCCGTGGCCAGGTGCCATCGGCCTCCCCAGAGATCAGGTGCAGGCGATCTGGTGGTGCGTGCCATGGGGCTGGCAGCTTGGGCTTGCCGTGCCGGCACCTTGTGATTGAGCACGGTGTGGCCGGCGCCGCGAGTGTCCCCAAAGGTGCTGGTGCCAGCAGGCACCGATTCCGGAGATTGCCTCATAGGGCTATCCCGGTTCAGGAGATGGATTCCGTGGCCGGGGATATGGGAGAACAATGCTCCGCGGTGCTTACCAGATGGTCGCGGATAAGTGCCGCAATCTGCTGTGGCTCATCGAGCCATGGCAGATGCCCTT
>DATIYI010000259.1:0-2036 GCA_035517695.1 Streptosporangiaceae bacterium | reverse complement strand
TTTACAAATCACGTCTCTGACGATGTAATACAGGAAATGATCCAGTGGACGCCAGCGCGGGCGAGAGCAGAACTTGCGCCAAACGGCTAGGTGTCCTGGACGGCGGATTCCGATAACTGCGTGTGCGGGGAGACTGCATCGTGTTCACTGTCTTAATCGTGTCGCTGGCTGGATAAAAATCTGGTTTGCGATGCCAGCGGGCCAACAGCAGCGGGTGCAGGGAGTCAGCGTCGTCGAGGTTACGAGCCTGCAGGGGCCTGGACTTTGGTTCGCAAGCGCCCTTGAATCGTCAATGGGGGTTGGGTCGCGATGGTAACTCACAGCCGCCGAATCTCGTGCGTCTGTTGTGCGGGCGGTCGTGGTTAGGGGGCTCTTCGAAGTTAACCGGGGTGGCGTAGCGGTCTTCTGACGTTGCGTAGCGATCGGGCAGGGCCTGGCGTGTCGCTGCATAAGAGCGCCCGCGGCTTTCAAGATCATGGTTCTTTCCATGGAAGCATGATCATCAGGAAGCCACGGGCACGTGCGTCAGGATATGGCGTCGCGGTTGTTCGCGCTGGATGGCGCGGAGGTCGCAGAGGTCGATGAGGAGCCCGGCGGCGGCCGGACGGTGTGGGTGATGACGGCCGACCCGGCCGCGCGAGTGTGCCCGCTGTGCGAGACGGCGTCGGAGCATGTCAGGGAGCAGGTGGTGACGCGGCCGGCCGATATCGGCCATGGCCGGGGCCAGGTCAGGGTGGCATGGGTGAAGCGTCGCTGGGAATGCCGGGTCGCTTCCTGTCCGCGCGGTACGTTCACCGAGTCGCTGCCGGCCGTTCCGCCGCGGTGCCGGGTGACGGAGCGGCTGCGTGATCACGCGGGGCGGCTGATCGCTGAGGACGGGCGGACGGTGGCGCAGGCGGCGCGCGAGTGCGGGCTGTCGTGGCCGGTGGCGCATGCCGCGTTTGCCGCGACCGCGGACCCGCTGCTGGATCAGCCGCCCGCGCCGGTGGCGCACCTGGGGATCGATGAGCACCGGCGTGGCCGGCCCCGGTGGCGGGCCGACGCGGAAACCGGCGAGTACGTTCTCCTGGCGGACCGCTGGCACACCTGTTTCTTTGACCTGTCCGGCGACCAGGGCCTATTAGGCCAGGTGGAGGGCCGCACCGCTGATGACGCCGCATACTGGCTGGCCCAGGCACCGGCGGCCTGGCGCGACGCCATCCGGATCGTCGCCATCGACATGTGCGCCATCTACGCCTCGGCCGTGCGCCGGGCGCTGCCGCGCGCGCAACTGATCGTTGACCTGTTCCATGTCGTGCAGCTCGCGGTGAAGATGACCGCGGACGTGCGGCGGCGGGCGGTGCGGGAGAAGTACGGGCGGCGCGGCCGGTCCGGCGACGCCGAGTACGGCATCAAGAGCCTGCTGGTGCGCAACCTGGAGCACCTGCGGCTCGATCAGTTCGCCAAGGTCGTAGACACCCTGGGCGCTGACCGGCACGGCCAGGAGATCGCCGCGGCATGGATCGGCAAGGAAAAGCTCCGCGACGTGCTGAACCTGCGGGCCCGGGTCACCAGATCCACGCCGTGCGAGCGCGACGTCCGCGGCCGGCTCGCCTCCTTCTATGACTGGTGCGCCCAGAACGACGACATCGCCGAACTGCTCACGCTGGCCAGGACGATATCGAAATGGGAAGACGAGATCGTCGCGGCGGTCCTGACCGGAGTGACAAATGCCAGGTCGGAAGCCCTGAACAGGCTCGCGAAACTGGAAGCCCGCATAGCTTATTCCTTCCGCAACCCCGCGAACCAGCGCCGCCGAGTCCGGATCGCCTGCACCCGGACCGCCCGGCGATCCCCGATCGTCCCACCCAGACGATCACGTCAGGTAACCGGACGACAACCCGATCCCGGTTAACTTCGAAGAGCCTATAAAGCCGCGAGGTGGCCGTCCTGGCATTCGAAAATCAAGTCCATACAGCAACGGCCCCTTTATTCGGCCGTGAATACCGTCTGGAGCTGTTGACCGCGTGCCAGCTGTACCAGCTGTTGTGCCAGCT
>DATIYI010000258.1:0-3076 GCA_035517695.1 Streptosporangiaceae bacterium | reverse complement strand
CGGCGAGCGCAACTGGGACTACCGCTACACCTGGCTGCGTGATTCGGTGCTGACGCTGAACGCGCTGCTGGCCGGCGGCTACACCGACGAGGCGCTGGCGTTCAGCGACGCCGTGTTCCGGGCGACCGCCGGGCAGCCCGATCAGGCGCAGATCATGTACGGCATCGCCGGCGAGCGGCGGCTGGAGGAGTACCAACTGGACTGGCTGCCCGGCTACGAGGACTCCACGCCGGTCCGGGTCGGCAACGCGGCCGCGGGCCAGTTCCAGCTCGACGTGTACGGCGAGGTCGTCGGCGTCGGCTGGGCGGTGGCGATAGCACTGGGGCAGTTCCCCGAGCGGCTCTGGCGGCAGCTTTGCGGGCTGCTCGACTACCTGGAGAGCGCCTGGCAGGAACCCGACGACGGCATGTGGGAAGCGCGCGGGCCGCGGCGGCACTACACCCAGTCGAAAGTGATGGCCTGGCTCGCCTTCGACCGCGCCATCGCGCTGAGCAAGCGCTTCGGGCTGGAAGGGCCGGTGCAGCGCTGGGAGCAGGTTAGGACCCAGATCCACGATGAGATCCTCGAGCGGGCCTACGACCCGCAGCGCCACACCTTCACCCAATCCTATGGCTCCGCGGCGCTGGACGCCGGCGCGCTGATGGTCGGGCTGGTCGGCCTGCTGGACCCGGCCGACGACCGGTTCACGAAAACCATCGACGCGGTCCGCCGCGAGCTCGGCCACGACGGCTTCATCGCGCGATACTCGACCGACGTCACCGACGACGGCCTGTCCGGCAGCGAGGGCCAGTTCCTTGCCTGCTCGTTCTGGCTGGTCGAGGCGCTCGCGCTCAACGGCCGCCAGGCCCAGGCGCGGGAGCTGTTCGAGCGGCTGCTCGCCCTGCGCAACGACCTCGGCCTGTACGCCGAGGAGTACGACGTCACCCATAGGCGGCAGGTCGGCAACTTCCCGCAGGCATTCACCCACCTCGCCCTGATCAACGCCGCCAGGGTCCTCAGCGGCGAGCGGATAGGGACACGATCCGCGCCGCCCGCGCCACTGCCGCGCCTGCCGACGCCACCACGCAAGCCAGCCCTCGTGAAGCTGACGCGACCATAGCAACGTGTCCGGCGGCATCCTGTCTGCCGTCGTCATCGCCGGTGCTCTTCTACCCGGTGCAGGACGGTCGCGTCCAGCCGTGGCTAGCGAGCAGGCCAAAGGACCAGTCGCACATCCCGGCTCGCGGCTTGAGCACGTAGCGGCCCGGCGGCGCGCGAGCATCCAGGAGATTACCGAAACGGCCGACATCGGGTTCGGGTCCTTCCACAACCACTTCGACCGCAAGGAACAGCTGCACTTCTTCCGCGGCGGTCTGGAACAGCCCCGTACCGCACAGATCACATGGGTGGAATCGGTGCGCATCTTCCCGCCGGCCGCCACCAGCCCGCCGACGGCCAGCCGCTCCAGCAGCGTGTCCAGCACCACCTCTGCCGGGGGGCCACCGGCCCCGCCCGGTCGGCTTTAGTGCAGCCTCTTCTCCGTCCATGCCAGCGTGGACGAGGCAGCCGACGGTGCCGACTGCTCTCGGCGGATGGCCGCGCCAGGCCCGGGCCTCGACTCCCCCTCGCCGTGGCATAATCTCGGCTGGCCGAATCGAGGTCGCGCCTCCAGCACGGTAGCCACGTCCTCCAGTGGGATGCCGAGGCCGCGGAGCCAGTGGATCACCTGAGCTCGTTGGCGTCGCAGGGCCGGTAGCCGTTCACCGGATCGATCGAGGCCAGTGGCAGCAAGCCAATGTCGTGATGGTTTCTGCCGATGACCCTTGCTTTCGCAGCGATGGAAAGCCGTCCCACCGCAGTGCTAACGGGCCCGCGTCCACGTCACAGGGGCAAGGTCCAGACTGATCCAGCTCGATCGGGCTACGAAGACCTACGACAGGGCTCCCGTCCGCCTCGAACAACGTCCTCTGATCGCAACGGCGGGCTTGTCCGCCGCGAGCTTGTGGGGTGGACTTAATGGGAGCGGCGATCCGCCGCCTCACCAGCCACGGAAGAATGAGGGCAAGTGAGCAAAACCAAGGATATCCGCGAGGCAGTGGAAAAAGAGCTCGGCTTCGACCCGCTCGTCGATCCGGCAAGCATCGTCGTCAAGATCATGAACGGGCAGGTGGCGCTCAACGGCACGGTGCCGAACTACCCGCAGTACCTGGAAGCGGCCGCGGCGGCGCAACGCGTCTCCGGCGTGACGAAAGTGCACAATCACCTGGAGGTCGTGCTGCCGCCAGGCGACCAGCGCGACGACTCGACTCTGACCACCGCGGCGGACACCGCGCTGGCGCAAAATATCACCGTGCCGTACGGGGTCAAGGCGACCGTCAAAAACGGCAACCTCACGCTGACCGGCACCGTCAGCTACGGCTCGCAGCGGACCGCCGCCGAATCGGCCGTTGCCGGGCTGACCGGTATCCGCCACCTCAAAGACGACATCGAGATCGAGAACGACGCGGATCCGCTCGACGCCACTCAGCTCATCCAGGACGCGCTGCACCGCCATGCGCTAGTTGCTGATGACAGCGACGTCGCGGTGGACGCCGAAGGGAAGGCACTCACGCTCACCGGCCACGTCCGCACCTTGGCGGAGCACGACGCGGTGATCAGCGCCGCCTGGATGGCCAACGGCGTCGCGGAAGTCCGCGACAACCTCTCCATCACCGGCTGACAGCCGTCACGATTTCACCAACCTGAAAAGCATGTGGACGGTCGGGCACTCCCGCGGCGGCCCGGCCCAGGTGGTGCTGGACACGCTGCTGGAGCGGCTGGCCGCTGACAGGCTGGTGCCGACGGGCTCCAGGAACGGGTCCCCGGGCCAGCCTTATCTGGGTGGCGCGCAGCGCCCGGCAGCCGGGCTGGCGGCGGGACAGCAGGTTCAGCTGGCGGCGGAGCGGGTCCAGCTCGTTGGTGAGCCGGTCAATCTGGCGCAGCCCGGTCTCGACCGCCTGCCGCCCGGCCGCAGACAGGGCCACCTCGGCCACCGCGGCCCGGCCCTGCGCGTGGGCCACGGTGCCGACCGCAGGCGCGCCCTGGTGGAAAAGCGTCG
>DATIYI010000257.1:0-34768 GCA_035517695.1 Streptosporangiaceae bacterium | reverse complement strand
AGGTAACCACGGGGCAGGTAACCACGGGGCAGGTAACCACGGGGCAGGTAACCACGGGGCAGGTAACCACGGGGCAGGTAACCACGGGGCAGGTAACCACGGGGCACGCGGGCAGTGGGCAGGAAACGCAGCGCCGCGGCGAGGTCTACAATCCGGCCACCGGCGAGGTCGCCGGGCTTGTCGACCTGGCGTCTGCCGCCGAGGTGGACGCCGCCGTCGCGGCCGCCTCGGCCGCCTTCGAGACCTGGCGCCAGGCGTCGCTCGCCAACCGCGCGTCGATCCTGTTCGCCTTCCGTGAGCTAGTCAAGCGCGAGTCCGCCGCGCTGGCCGCGTTGATCAGCTCAGAGCACGGAAAGGTGGAAACCGATGCCGCCGGTGAGGTCGCCCGCGGGCTTGAGGTCATCGAGTTCGCCTGCGGCATCCCGCACCTGCTGAAGGGCGGCTTCTCGGAGAATGTTTCCACCCGCGTGGACTCGTATTCGATCAGGCAGCCGCTCGGTGTCGTGGCGGGCATCACGCCATTCAACTTCCCCGCGATGGTCCCGATGTGGATGTTCCCTGTCGCGATCGCGTGCGGTAACACGTTCGTGCTCAAGCCCTCGGAGAAAGACCCGTCCCCGTCGGTGCGGATCGCCGAACTGTGGGCCGAGGCGGGGCTGCCCGACGGCGTGTTCAACGTGGTCCAAGGGGACAAGGTAGCGGTAGCCGCGCTGCTGGGCCATCGCGACGTCAAGGCCGTCAGCTTCGTCGGCTCTACGCCGATCGCGCGGTATGTGTACGAGAACGGGACCGCAGCTGGCAAGCGGGTCCAGGCGCTCGGCGGGGCCAAGAACCACATGGTGGTTCTCCCCGACGCCGACCTCGATCTGGCCGCGGACGCCGCGGTGTCCGCCGGGTTCGGGTCGGCGGGGGAACGGTGCATGGCCATCTCGGTCGTGGCCGCGGTTGACCCGTCGGGCGACGAGCTCATCGAGAAGATCAAGGACCGGGTGGCCAAGCTCCGGGTCGGCCCGGGCAATGACGAGCGGTCAGAAATGGGCCCGCTTGTGACCGGCCCGCACCGCGACAGGGTGGCCGGATACCTCGACAGCGGAGTCAAGGAGGGCGCGACGCTGGCCATCGACGGACGCGTCCACCCGGTCATTGGCGGCGACCCGGCCGGATTCTGGCTGGGCCCTTCCGTGCTCGATCACGTTGCGCCCGGCATGAGCTGCTACACCGACGAGGTATTCGGCCCCGTACTGTGCGTGGTACGCCTGCCCACCTACGAGTCCGCGCTCGGGCTGATCAACGCGAATCCCTACGGCAATGGGACGGCGATCTTCACCAATGACGGCGGCGCCGCGCGCCAATTCGCCAGTCAGGTTGAGGTCGGCATGATCGGGATCAATGTGCCTATCCCGGTCCCGATGGCGTACTACTCGTTCGGCGGCTGGAAGGCGTCATTGTTCGGTGACACGCATGTGCACGGCACCGAGGGGGTGCATTTCTACACGCGCGGGAAGGTGGTCACGTCACGCTGGCTGGATCCGAGCCACGGCGGGGTGAACCTCGGCTTCGGAGTCAACGCCTAACCCAGAACCCGGTTTCGGTGCGCGCAGCAACAACAACACAAAAAAAAACGTAGAACCCGGCTTCCCCCGTGGGCGCGTGACACGCGCGGCGCCGGGATCGCGCTCACGGGGAACCCGGGAACCCGGCCCTGAATCTTCGGCTCAGCCGCCCGCGGCCGTCTTGGCCTTGCCGCTTCGCGCCACCGAGATGCCTGCGACGACGAAAAGTGCGACCGCGACGACGAGTGCGCCGACACCGCGGATGGTGTGGTGGCTCTTGGTCTTGGCGAGATCCTTGCCAGGAAGGAAGCTGGGGATCGTCGCGGCGGTCTTGGTGAGGTAGATGGCCCCCGCGATCGCGAACAGCAACGCGATCACGGCCGCGACCACGGCGAGGGCCACCGTGCCGCCACGCCGACCACCCGATGCGCTGATAGAACTCAACGTGTCCTCCTCGGGAAACCTGTTCTGCGTGCCGCACGCTACCGGCTCGGCCGGTCGCTGCGGGTTGGATTGCGCCAAACGCCTCCTAACGCGCTCACGCATTGCCGCGCCTTTACGGGCTGGCCCGGCAAACTCCGCGGGCCAGCCCGTGGCGGCAGACCCTTCCCTGGCTAAGCCCGCGGGACCGTCGACTTGCGGCCCGTTCGCATTGCGATTCCCGCGCCAATCAGGGCGATTGCCGCGACAACGAACGAGCCGACGGCGCGGAGGGTGTCATGACCTGTGTTGCCGTGACGTCGCCCGGGCAGGTAGCTCGGCAGCGACTCTGAGGTCTTGGTCAGGTAGATGACACCGGCGACGATCGCGAGGATGGCGATGATGACCAAGATCACGGCGAGAACCATCGGCCCTATCCGCCGCCCACCCGCTGCGCTGACCGAACTCATGTCTCCTCCTCGGCGGAGCCATTCATGCGTGCCGAGGTTACTCCTGTTTACGTCGCGCGCGACGCACGCAACGTCATCATTGACGTAACGATGGACGTCACGTTGGCTATTCGTGGCTAAGCGCGTCCGCGAGGATGGCCAGGCCCTCGTCAAGGAGGTCGTCGCCGATTACCAGCGGCGGCAGGAACCGCAGCACGTTGCCGAAGGTGCCGCAGGTGAGCACCATAAGGCCGGCGCTGTGGCAGGCGGAGGCGACGCGCTTCGTGGCGTCGGGAGCCGGCTCGATGGTCCCCGGCGCGGTCAGCTCGACCGCGAGCATCGCGCCGCGGCCGCGCACGTCGGCGATCACCGGGTAACGCGCCGCGAGCTCCCGCAGCCTGGGCAGCATCACCGAGCCGATGTGCCGCGCCCGCCCGGCGAGATCGCCGCTTTCCATCGCCTCGATCGCCCCGAGGGCGGCCGCGCAGGCAACAGGATTACCACCGTACGTACCGCCAAGGCCGCCCGCATGCACCGCGTCCATCAGGTGGGTGCGGCCGGTCACGGCGCCGAGCGGCAAGCCGCCCGCGATCCCCTTCGCGGTGGTGACCAGGTCGGGGACGACGCCCTCGTGGTTGCAGCCGAACCAGTCACCTGTGCGGCAGAAACCGGTCTGGATCTCGTCGGCGATGAACACGATGCCGTTGTCGCCGCAGAACCGCGCGAGCCGTGGCAGGAAGCCGTTGGGTGGCACGATGAATCCGCCCTCGCCCTGAATCGGCTCGATGATCACCGCGGCCACGTTCTGCTCGCCGACCTGGGTGTGGATCAGCCCCGCCACCTCGGCGAACGCCTCCTCCGCGCAGTGCTCCGGACCGGTTGGCCAGCGCAGCGGGTAGGCCATCGGCACCCGGTAGATCTCCCCGGCGAACGGCCCGAACCGGTGCTTGTACGGCATGTTCTTCGCCGTCAGCGCCATGGTCAGGTTGGTGCGGCCGTGATAGGCGTGGTCGAAGGCGATGACGGCAGGGCGTCCGGTGGCGTGCCTGGCGATCTTCACGGCGTTCTCCACCGCCTCGGCGCCCGAGTTGAACAGCGCGGAGCGCTTGTCGTGTTCGCCTGGGGTCAGCCGGGCGAGTTCCTCGCAGACGCGGACGTATCCCTCATATGGCGCGACCATGAAGCAGGTGTGGGTGAACCTGCGCACCTGTTCGGTCACCCGGTCGACGACCTCGGGCGCGCTGTTGCCGACCCCGGTGACGGCGATCCCGGAACCGAAGTCGATGAGCGAGTTGCCGTCGGCATCCACCAGCACGCCACCGCCCGCGGCGGTGACGAACACCGGGAGGACATGGCTCACGCCCTTGGCGACGCTGCGAGCCCTGCGGGCGAGCAGCTGGCGGGAGACGGGTCCTGGGATCTCGGTGACGAGCCTGCGTTCTTGCGGCAGTGCCGGGCCGCCGGTCGCCACCTGCTGACCCGCTGTGTTCGCAGTCATACGCCGACAATAGATGGCCGGGCCAGGCTGGTCGCCAATGGCCCTGTGCAGGAGCAAGGTCACCTGGCTTTGTGCGGAGGCGGGCAGCATGTTCCGGCCGGCCGGCCAGCGGAAGGTCGCACATCCCACAGCCGGGCGGATGAGGCATCAACAGGCACGCGGTGTCCTATAATCAGAAAAATTCGGGGGTGACATGCCCGGTGGGGTGTGTCGTTCCGCGCGATGGCACGGCGCGGACGGCGGCGTGAGTTCTTGGGCGCGAGCCCAGTCTTAACGTCGCCAACTGGACTGCCGGTTCTGGTATGTACTGGCGTGCGCTGGTCATCCTGGGCGGCGGTCCTGGTTCGACCATCGGGTGCCACGCGGAGGAGCAATCCGGGCTTGAGATGTCGTCGATCAATCACGTAGCGCTGCTCAACACAGGTGGTGCCCCGCGCCGCTCCCCAGCTGGACCTGCGGGTGCAACCTTGGCGTCGGTGGCGGCGCGGACGGCCATGCGGATCAGGTGCGTCGCGGCGGCGTACGTCGTCGTGCAGGCAGGCATCTGGCACACGTTCTATGCCGCGCAGCCGTGGCGCCTGGCCGGGCCCGCCATCGCCGTGTGCTGGTCCGCCTGGCTGGTGGCCTGGACCGCGCGCCGCCGGCCCGCGACCTGGCTCGTCGGCGCCGACTCTGCGGTGCTCGTGATGCTCGCCGTCTCCGGTGTGTGGTGGCTGCCGCAGGTCATGCGTGGCGACACGGCAAGCTGGCTGTACGTCCTGGTCGCGGCGCAGTCGGTGTTCCCCTTGTGGTGCGGGCCGTTTGCACTCGCCGGGCCGCTGGTGCTGGCTTCTGGCGCGGCCTACTGGGCGGGCACCGTGTTCCTTGCCTCGCCGCTCGCGCCCAACAGCGTCCCTGCTGCCTCAACGGCGCTGTTCTTCGTTGTGGCCACCGTCGCCTGGATCGGTTACCTGATGCTGGACAGCAGGGCCGTCAGGGCCGATAACGCCCTCGCGGAGGCGGACGCCGCCGAGCACGAGCACTACGTTGCCTTGTGCAGGAGCACGGAGCGCCGCGAACACGAGCGACTGCTGCACGACACGGTCCTCAACACGCTGACCGCGCTCGCCCGTCTCGGCAAAGCGGAAGATCAGGGTGCGGTCCTCGGCCGCTGCAGGCACGACGTGGCACTGATGGAGTACGTGCTCGGGGGCGCACGCGGCGGCGTACGCGGCGGCGCACGCGGTGATGATCAGGGCTTTGCACGCGACGGTGATCAAGAGGCGCGCCAGCGGGGACCCCTGGGCCCGCTGATCGCCGGGATCGAGGCCGTGGCCCAGGAGATGCGTGCCCGCGGCCTTGACGTGCACGTCCGGGTGGAGGCCGCCAACGTGGGGGCCCGCAACGTGGGGGCCCGCAACGTGGGGGGCGGCAAGGTGCGGGCCGTCAACAGCGCGCCTGGGCCGATGCCGCCGCCCGTGCCGGTGGCCGCTGTCATCGCGGTGGCACGTGCCGTGCGCGAGGCGCTCGCCAATGTGATCCGCCATGCGGGCACGGCAGAGGCCTGGGTCGAGATAAGCCTGCTTGAGCCCGGCGCCGCGCCGACCGCCAACGGCGGGCTGACGGGCAGCGACGGGCTGACGGGCAGCGACGGGCTGACGGGCAGCGCGACACCGACCGCCACCGACGGGCTGATCGTCAGGGTGCGGGACAGTGGTATCGGATTCGATCCGCGCAGCGTCGGGCCTGACCGGCTTGGCATCAGCCGCTCGATCGTCGAACGCATGGCGGATTGCGGCGGGACGGCGTCCGTGCGGTCCGTGCCTGAACGCGGCACCACGGTGACCCTGCACTTGCCTGCAGCGGCGGACGGGTTCGTGTCAACGCCGGTGCCGCGGGGGCCGCAGACACCGCCGGTGGGCCGGGGCGCGAGATGAACCGCGACGCGGTGGTGCAGGAGGTCTACGAGTCCGAGTTCCCTCGCACGGCTGCCGCTGTGGCCCTTATCTGGCAGCTCGCCTTGCTGGTTCAGGTGCTTGCCTACCTCGGCGATTTTCATCAGCCGTTCGTACCTGTCGCGGTATGGCTCGGCATGCTCGCCGCGGCGGCGTGGCTGGTGCCACGCGCCCGTTCTGGCGGACTCACCGGGCCGCAGTCAGCGCTCGCTGTCGGCGTCGCCGCCATAGCTGTTCTGCTCGTCGGCTTGGAGCGCCGCGGGCACGGTGCTACCGGATCGGTGGACTGGTCGGTGCTCGGCACCGGCTGGTTGCTCGCGCTCGTCGCCGCCTGTCGCCCGGCGTGGGAGTGGTTCTGCGGTGCGCTCGCGGTATTCGCGATTCACGCCGTCGTCGCCATCCGCGTCTTCGGTATGCGGGAGCTCGGCCTGTCCCGGCTGTCGGTCACCGCGTACACCCTGCTTGTGATACTCGTGGCATTCGCCGCCGTGCGGCCGATGTTTCGTGCGAGTGCCCGCATCGCCGCCCGCCGTGCGCACCTTGCGAGCCGGTCGGCCGCCGAGCGCGCGGCCGCGGCGGCCGTTCATGACGACAGGAGCAGGCGCCTGGCCGTGCTCGAACGAGAGGCTCTTCCGCTGCTTCGCGGGATCGCCGATGGCAGCCTGGATCCCACCGCGGCAGCCGTTCAGGAGCAATGTGCGCAACGTGCGGCCAAGCTCCGGCAGGTACTGGCGGATCGCGCCGGTCCGGGGGGTGAGCTGCTGGCCGAGTTTGAGCCGGTGCTGCGCTCGGCGAGCGACCGCGGCTTGCCGGTGCGGACGCAGGTGGTCGGCGACCCGGGGCCCACGGGACCTCAGGTGATCAGCGCCACGACCGCGGCAGTGGATAAGCTACTGCGGGTGCTCCCGCCGCAGCCGGTGCTCCTCACCGTCCTGGCGGCCGTTGATCAGGTTGAGCTCTACCTGATCTTCCGTGGGCCCTGGCCTGCGCCGGCCGATGCGATCGGCTTCCGAGCGCCGCCGCCTGTGTCTGGCTGGCAGGCGAAGGTCGATGTCGATGAAGGCGGCGCGGGCTGCCTCGAGGTGCGGTGGCCGAAGGCGGTCCACGCGTGAGCGAACCCGGCAGGCCGGTTTCTGTCATCGAGGTCGCCGCCGTGGACGATCACCCGATCGTGCTGGGCGGCATTGTCGGCTGGCTCGAAGGCGAGCTGGAAGATATCCGCGTCGTGGGCACGGCCGCCACGGTCGATGGCCTGCTTGCCGGGCCGGGGCGGCACGCCGACGTCGTGTTACTCGATCTCGACCTGGGCGACGGCACGACGGCAGAACGTAACGTCCGGGCGATCCTCGCCGCCGGCCCCGCCGTCCTGATCCTGGCCGCGTCCGACAAGCCGTTGTCCGTACGCGCCGCGATGCGTGCGGGCGCGCTCGGCTACGTGCTCAAGAACGAGCCGACTGATGGCGTGCGCGCCGCCATCCGTGCGGCCGCTGCGGGTGAAGCCTGGGTCTCTTCGAGCCTTGCCTACATCCTCGCCACCGACGACGCTCCTGACCGGCCTGCCTTGAGCCCGCAGGAAACCCGCGCACTGCAGCTTTATGCCACCGGAATGCCGCTCAAATCCGTCGCGCGCAGGATGACGATCGGCGAGGAGACGGTCAAGCAGTATCTGGGGCGGGTGCGGGAGAAATACGCCCGCGCGGGGCGGACCGCCACGACCAAGCTGGAGCTTTACCATCGGGCGGTCGAGGACGGGCACCTCCCCCCTCCCACTGCGGAGGATCCAGGTTCCTGACGCTCGGCACGCCTATCCGCCAGGAAGTCCCCGGATCCGCCGAGAAGCCCCCGCCCTCGGCGCCATCGGCCGGTCGAGGGCGGGCACCATCCCCCAGAAGGTGCCCGCCCTCGACATCGTCCGGCTGTTCGAAGGCGGTACCTCCCCCCCATGCTCTGCGGGGGTCTCGATCGTGACCGCTCATGACCGGATCCCCTGTCGAAGATTCCGCCTCGATTCATGCCGATGCGATCGATGCTAGCTGCGGTGGGTACGAGGGCGCACGACCCCTAATCGGGGGTCACCGACATCGACGTCGGTTTCAGCAGCCTGCGGCCCGAGGTCACGCTGCTTGACCGGCTTACGCTGCTTGACCGGCTCACGCTGCTTGACCGGCTCACGCTGCTTGACCGTGTCACGCTACTTGAGCAGGTGACGCGCGGCCGCCTCAATGACCGTCTCCGACAGCAGCACCGTCGCGGCCGCGTCGCCGAGCGGTATGAAGCTGTCCGCACTGGCTACCCGGGCGACCTGGCCCGTGTACCCCGCGTCGGCCAGCGCGGCTATGACGCCCTCGGACACGCCGCCGGTGTGCCTGGTCTCGTCCGCGACAAGCACCCGCCCGGTGGCCGCCGCCTCGCGGAGCACGTCTGCCACCGGCAGCGGCGCGATCCAGCGCAGATCCACCACCCGGCAGCCGATGCCGTCCGCACGCAGCCGCGCGGCAGCGCGCAGGCTCATCCGGAGCCCGTTACCGAAGGTGACGATCGTCAGCGCGGTCCCCGCGCCGTAGGTCCGCGCGCTGCCGAGCGGGACATGCCAGTCCGGTTTCGGGTAGCCGGCGAGCCAGCCTTTGTCGCCTTTGGCGTGCAGGTCACGCGCGTGGTACAGGGCGATCGGCTCGAGGTAGACGCAGACACTGCCGTCCGCCTGCGCCGCGGCCAGGCAGGTCCGCAGCAGAGCGGCCGCGTCGTCTGGCCGGGCCGGCGCGGCGATGACCAAGCCAGGAATGTCACGCAGCGCCCCGATGGCGTTGTCGTTGTGGAAATGCCCGCCAAATCCCCGTTGATAAGCGAAAGCGGCGACGCGGAGCACCATCGGATTGCGGAACTGCCCTTGCGAGAAGAACGACAACGTGGCCGCTTCGCCGCGTAGCTGATCCGCGGCGTTGTGCAGGTAGGCGAGGTACTGGATCTCGGGGACCGGCAGCAGGCCGGACAGCCCCGCGCCGAGCGCCAGGCCGATGATCGCCTGCTCGTCGAGCAGCGTGTCGAAGACGCGTCCTGGGCCGAACTGACGCTGCAGGCCGAGGGTGACCCCGTACACGCCGCCCTTGCGCGCGACATCCTCGCCGAACACCAGCATGCCCGGCCGGGCGGCGAGGCCGTCGGCAAGCGCGCAGTTGATCGACTGTGCCAGGGTCAGCGGCCCCTCGTTCTCAGGTACCCGCCCGCGGAAAACCTTCCGCCGCACGTCCGCTGCGGCGACACCGGCCCTGGCCGCAACCACCTCGGGCCGCCGCGGCGCGAGCGGCGCCATCACCTCCGCCGCGGATGACAGCCGCCGTGCTCCCATCACCTCGCGGGCCGCGGCGAGGACCTCCGCGCGCAGCGTCTCGTACCGCACGAGAACCTCGTCAGCGGTCAGCAGACCGGCCTCCACAAGCAGCCGCGCCGTGCCCGTCAACGGGTCCAGCGCGAGGTCCTTGGCGATCTCGTCAGGTGTGCGGTAACCCTGCTGCACATCCGGCCCCGCGTGCCCGTACAGCCGGACAACGGACAGGTGCAGGAAGGCAGGCGCCCGCTTCCTCCTGACCCATCCCGCCGCGGCGGCCGCCGTGTCGTAGACCTCGGCCAGGTCCGCGCCGTCCGCGTGGAAGTACTTGATGCCTGGCCGGGCGCCGCACGCGGCGCGGACCCATCCTGGCGGTGTGGGCACGCTGATGCCGATCCCGTTGTCCTCGCACACGAAAAGCACCGGCAGCGGCAGTCCTTGATGGGCGCAGTAGGAGGCCGTGTTCAGCGCGCCCGCCGCGGTGGAGTGGTTTACCGACGCATCACCGAAGCTGCAAGCGACGATGCTGTCGTCCGGCCACGGCCGCGGCACACCGAGCTTGGCGGCGCGCCCGAGCGCCAGGGCCAGGCCCACCGCCCGCGGCAGATGAGACGCGATCGTGGAGGTCTGGGGGATGACCGCGAGGGCGTGGTTGCCGAACACCTTGTGCCTGCCGCCCGCGATCGGCTCGTCCGCGGCGGCTACCAGGCCGAGGAGCACATCGCGCACGCCGTTATGGGGTGGATCGGCCTGCGCGGCCCTGACCAGATAGAACGCGCCCGACCGGTAGTGCAGCAGTGCCGGGTCGGTCGGCCGCAGTACCGCTGCCACCGCGGCGTTGGCCTCGTGTCCTGCCGAGGAGATGGTGTAGAAGGACGCTGCCTCGCCGCGCAGCCACCTCGCCGCCAGGTCGAGGTGGCGGCTCGTGAGCTGCGCCTCGAACAGCTCAAGGCACCGCTTGCCGGTGAGCGAGCTCGCGGGCCGCACCGGATCGCGAATCGGCCGCCGCGCATTGATACCGAACGGCTGCCGCGCAGGCGCTTGGAGTTGCCACAGCACCTCGGCGAAGTGTGTCTCCACCGGATCGCGCTCGGTCATCTCGTCCTTCCCTGGGCCCGCGGTCACGTCGCCCTTCCGCTGGCGGCCGTCGCGTCGTCGCGGATGCGGTTTCCTCCATTGTCGGCTCGGACCGAATCTGCGCCTCGGGTCGGTAGCCGTTTCCGCTGTCGGCTCGGACCGAATCTGCGCCTCGGGTCAGTAGCCGTTTCCGCCAATCTGACCCCTGAACCAGCCGATGGCCCCGCCGGTTTCTCCCGGCGGGACGCGGACGGCGGCGGCGTCGATGTCGGCGATACGCGGCCGGCTCGCTGGGCGCAGTCACTGTGCGAATCTTGCGCCAAGCCGCCCGAAACGCACTGATCGGTGCCGGATCATCATCGATGATTCCGGCCGCTCGCGCGGCTTCGGCCCCAACCGCCGGCACAGGTGCAGGCGCAGCGATGATCGTGGCCGGGGCTGCCGGAGAATTAATTGTGGCAATTATGGGTGAATGGCGGATCTTTACTTATTAAGCGATCCTGATAACGGCGGCGGTGAGGCAACTGCGACGAGGTTCGCGCCGTCCTTTCAGATATGGGGAATTCACGCGTTGCTGTTGCGGCCGCAGTTCTGGCCGCGCTGGCCGTCACCGTGCCTGGTTTGGCTGCGGCCTCGCGGCAGCCGAACGCCCGCGGCCGGGTGGCGCACTCCCGCGGCCAGGCGCAGGCCCGCGGCCAGGTGGCGCAGCGGTCTCGGCCGGCGTCCGCTGCCGACCCGCGCCCGTATGCGGCCGCGGACACGGCTTTCGGGCTTGACGCGCTCGCCGCATGGTGCAGCCGCGATCCGCACGCGAACCTGGTCTTGTCACCCGCGAGCCTCGCCACCGGCATGGGCATGGCCTACCTGGGCGCGCGCGGCCAGACGGCGGCCGTGATGGCGCACGCCTTCCAGCTGCCGCCCGCCGCGGCCGTAGCTGCCAGCGGGGGACCGGCAGCCGGCCGTGCGCTATCGACGTTCGTCGAAGGCATGCAGGGCCGTTCTGCGGCAATGCGGGCGCTTGACGGACCGGGTGTCACGGTCCTCGGCAGCGACCATGTATGGACCGACAAGCGAATACGGCCCGAGCAGAGTTACCTCCGCGACGTCGCCGCGGCCTATGGCGCGCATGTTTCCCCGGTGCCGCTGCTGACCGACGTCGCGTCGGCCCGGCGGACCATCAACGCCACGATCACACGGGAGACCCGCGGCCAGATCACGAATCTGTTCCCGGCTGGATCGATCCACAACGACGGCTGGGTGCTGACCGACGCGATGTACCTGAACGCCGCATGGGCACGGCCGTTCGATAGCGCCAGGACCGCCGCGGGTCCCTTCACGACGGCCGCGGGGCATGCCGTGTGGCCCGAGTTCCTGCATGCCACCGGCGAGTACGCGTATGCGCATGCCAGTGGCTGGACCGCGGTGTCGCTGCCCTACCGTGGCGGCAAGCTCGCAATGGTCGCCTTGCTGCCGGACAGCGGCAGAGCTGCCTGCCCGGCCATCGGCCCCGCCGCGCTGAGCCTGGTGACAAGCCGGCTGGTCACCCAGCCCATCGGTCTGGCGATGCCCAAGGTCCGGCTCGCCTCGAAGGCGGACATGGCGCCCGTCCTCGCGGACCTTGGCATGGGCACGGCCTTCGGCCCAGCCGCGAATTTCAGCGGCCTGTCGCCGGCTGCGGGGAGCCTGAGCGTGGTGGAACACGCCGCCACAATGCAGGTGGGCGAGAAGGGTACGGTGGCGGCGGCTGCCACCGGCGTCGGCATCGGCGTGACGGCCGTTATCCGGCACAAGAATGTCGTATTCGACCGGCCGTACCTGCTGCTCGTCAGGGATTCCGTAACTGGCGAGCCGCTATTCCTAGGCCGCGTGACCGACCCGTCGCAGGGGTGAACGGCCCCATCCTGGCAGACTGGCGCGGACAGCGTCGTCCCACAGGAGGCCCGTATGCTGCCGTGGTCGGCTGATCTTGCCGGGCGCGTCGACCGGCACGTGATCGCGAGTGAGGTGCTGCGGGGAAACCCGCTCGGGGATCCGCACGAACGCCCGTTGTGGGTCCAACTGCCGCCACGCTATGACGACGATCCCGGGCGCCGCTACCCGTCCGTTTATGTGCTTCAGGGGTATACCGGGCATCTCACCATGTGGGCGAACAGGTCCGCGTACAGCCAGCCATTCCCTGAACTTGCCGATGCGATGTTCGCGGCCGGGCAGGCGCCGCCGGCGATCGTGGTCTACGTGGACGCCTGGACGGCCTACGGCGGCAGCCAGTTCGTCGACTCACCAGGCACCGGGCGCTATCACACCTATCTGTGTGATGAGGTCGTGCCTTGGGTTGATGACAGATACCGCACGCTCGCCAGCCGTGACCACCGCGCGGTGAGCGGCAAGTCCAGCGGCGGCTTCGGTGCGATGATCACGCCCATGCTGCGGCCAGACCTGTTCGGAGCGCTGGCAACACACGCCGGCGACTCGTTGTACGAGATGAGCTACATCCCCGGCCTCGCCGATGCGGTACGGCAATTGCGCGGCTATGACGGGGACATCATGCGATGGTGGGACGATTTCCGCTCGCGCCCAAACGTGCAGCGGGATGAGGACATGGATCTGCTCATGCTGCTGGGTGTCTCCGCCTGCTTCTCGGCTCGTGCGGATGGCGTGCCCGAACTCCCGATGGATCCACGGACGGGCGTGCTACGTCAGGAAGCCTGGCAGCGCTGGCTGGACTGGGATCCGGTCCGGATGGCGCCCGCTCACGCGGACACATTGCGATCACTTCGCGCGATCTGGATCGACGCAGGTACTAAAGACGAGTTCTTCCTCGACCTGGGTGCCGCGGCTTTCCGGCAGGCGCTAGCCAATGTCGGCGTGCGCGAGGAGGTCATTCACTTCGAGCTGTTCGATGGCAAGCATGGCGGTATCGGTTACCGGTATCCGATGGCGCTCGCCTGGATCTGCGAACGCATAGCGCTATGACGGACTCTCCGGTTAGCCCAGGTCGTCGAACTCGCCGTCCTTGACGCCGGCGATGAACGCACGCCACTCGGCTTCGGTGAACGCGAGCACCGGCCCCTCCGGGTTCTTGGAGTCGCGCATGAGGATTAGCCGGCCCTCGTGTGCCTTGTGCTCGGATACGGCTGCCGCATCTTCTGTCACCGTCACCTCGACGGATTCCGTATCCCCAGGGCTATGGCCAGTTTCGCGCCATGCGGTGCCGGAGTTGTCCATGCCGTATACCCGCGCTTCCGTTAGCTGACGGCTTCAGCAGGAGGCTATCGCGTTTCCCGGCTCGTTCCACCATGGAGTGCATAAGTGGCGGCGCTGTACGGGTTATGGTTTGGCCATCCCGCAAAGCGCAGCCTTACTCAGGCCGACCAATCCGGCCCCGGCGATCCTGGCGCTGGTACATGATGGCCGCGGGCGAGCCCATGCCGATCGCACCCCTCGGCCAGCCCGAAGGTGAGTGATCGAGCCCCAGGTGCCGCTGCGCGCGACGTGCGAGGTCAGTGCGGAACGATGACGTTGAGTGCCGCCGGCATCGCGCGGATATGCAGCGGCGACAGGACCGTGAGCAGCTCGCCGTCCGCGCCGACCGGCATCGGCCGGTCCACTGTCATCGTGATTTCGGCGGCGCGATCGGTGCTCACCTGATCGAGGGCGATATGCGAGCCGTCCTTGATCTTCATCAGCACGCGCACGAATGTCAGCTTCGGCCCATGGCGCATCATCACGACGTCGAGCAAGCCGTCGCTGTAATGCGCGCCGGGGGCAACCTTCATCCCCGCGCCGAAATACGGCATGTTGGCCACCACGACCGCGTAGCCGCGGAATTCCGAGGTGGCCTTCTTGCCATCCGCGCTTGTCGTGTCCACCCGGAACGTGGTGGGCCGCCAGCCGAGCAGCGCTCGCAGCGCCGCGAGGTTGTAGACAAGAGGTCCGCGGATGAGCCGGGCCCGGTTGGCGATCTCGCCCGCCACCGAAGCGATGCCGACGTACACGCTGCCCGCGACGATGGCATGGGTACCGGCGGCGCCGCTCACCGCGATCAGGTCCACCTGCTGGGACCGGCCTTCGAGCAGCAGGCGCGCGGCTGCGGAAGGCTCGAATGGTATCTTCATCGTCCGCGCGAAGTCGTTGCCGCGTCCGGCCGGAATGATGCCGAATGTTACGGCGCGCCGGGTGCTCGCGGCCTTTTTTGGTACCTGGGATGGTTCCGCTTCTGGTACCTGGGATGGTTCCGCGACACCCCGCCCGCCTTGCCACCCGCCCTCGCACCCAGCGGCAGGCGTTGGCCCGCCCGCCGCCTCCGCGATCGCGCCCGCCAGGGCTCCGGTCAGGCCGTCCCCGCCGAAGGCGACCACGGTGTCTCCGCGGCCGGCCGCTTCGGCCGCCAGCGTGCGAGCGTGCTCCAGGCTCGTGCTCCGCGACACCAGGTAGCTGGCTCCAGCGGCGTCGAGGACCGCGGTGACCTCGGGCAGGTACCTGGCGGGCTTGCCGCCGCCCGCGGCCGGGTTGACCACGAGGGTGAGCGAAACGGTCATCGGGTCCCGCTCCTGTTGGTCCTCAGCTCATCAGCTCCTCAGCTCATCAGCTCCTCAGCTCATCAGCTCCTCAGCTCCTCAGCTCCTCAGCTCCTCAGCTCGTCAGCCCTCACCGCCGCCTCAGCCACGTCTTGAAGTCGATGGAAAGTCCCGGCACGATGACCAGGTCGCCATCCGGGCCCTCCAGTCTGATGTGACGTGTCCGTCGGTATCGGTCCATGCGAACCTTTTCCCGCAAGCCGGACACGCGGCACACGCATTCGACGCGACCGGATTCTCGTAGTCGAGGTGCGGGCACCGCCGCCCATTCGCTGCCGGCGGTCGTGGTCACGTGGTCACGTGGTCTCCTGGGCGTGCGGGGATTCCGGCTCGTTCGCTGGCTCCTGGTAGAGGCCAAGGACATTCCCGGCTGGGTCGGCGAACCCGGCCGTTATCTCGGGTGCGTCCGCGCCGATGGGTTGCACGATCTTGCCGCCATGGGCGACGACGGCATCGAGGACGGCGGCGACATCGTCGACCATGACGTAGATCAGCAAGCCTGGTTGCGGTGAGGCTGGCCGGCCGGTGATCCAGGTTCCAGGTGCCGCTGACTTCACCGGCGGTGTCGTCGAACGCGGTTGCGCCATCGCCACGCGTGCGCGCCCGCCAGCTGAACACGGCCTGGTAAAAGCCGGATGAGGTAGCGATGTCGAACGCCGGGATCTCGACGTAGCAGATCTTGCCGTTCGCCAGGGTCGGCGCCATCGCGTCTCCTTCCCCATCTTTATCTTTCCTCATCTGACTTCCTCATTTAACTATGGCCGTGGCGGGCCCGCGGCGGGCCCGCCGCACCTACATCCAGGGGTGAGCGGGTATCCGTGACGGCCAACGACCCTGTTCAATTGGTCTTGTGGGCGGCCGATCGTAATCATGCGCGTAGCGACACCGGCAGTACCGCATCATTCAAGGAGGCCCGATGGCGCATCGTAAGGTCCGCGAGCTGATGACTGCCGACGCAGTCACGGTCACATTGGACACACAGTTCAAGGAACTGGCCGGCCTGATTGCCATCCACGAGGTCAGTGCGCTTCCCGTGCTCGGCCCCGAGGGACACGTGGCGGGCGTGGTCTCCGAGATGGATCTCCTGCGCAAGGAGCAGTTTCAGGAAGACCCTGGCCGCACCGCGCGGGACGTGATGACCGCGCCCGCCGTAACCGTGACGCCGGACGCCACCATCGTGGAGGCTGCCCGGCTGATGGACCGTCACCGGATCAAAAGGCTGCTCGTCGTCGACGCCGATGGCCGGCTTGCGGGCATCATCACCCCGCGCGATCTGCTGCGCGTCTACCTGAGGTCGGCCGACGAGATCCGGGCCGAGATCGTCGACGAGGTTGTGGCGAGCTTTCCCACCAACCCGGACCTGGTGAACGTGACCGTCGCTGATGGGGTGGTGACGCTGGACGGCGAGGTCGAGCGGAAGAGCATGATCCCGCTCGCGGCGCGGATGGCGTACGCGGTCGACGGGGTGGTGGACGTACTGAACCGGCTCAGCTTCGCGATCGACGACACCGACCTGGACGATCTCCATCGCTAGGCACGCCCCGCCGCGCTGGGCTCACCTGCAGCCATCTGCGAGTCACCGAACACTGTGCCCCGCGGATGGGCACAGGTGGGGCGGCGCAGCGTACGATCAGGTGTCATGACGGGCCAGGCCCAGGATGCGCACGGCGGCGACGCAGCGCTTGCCCACGACTCTTCGCTTCAGGAGGCTGCGCTGTCCCCGCTCGCCGATCCTTCGCTGTCTTCTCCGCCTCCGGTGGAATACCTCCAGGTGCAGACCACGACGGACTCACGATCTGAGGCGGTGGAACTCGCCCGGGCCGCGGTGGCCGCGAGGCTTGCCGCGTCCGCCCAGGTCGCGGGGCCGATCGCGAGTACCTACTGGTGGGAGGGCGAGATGGAGCGAGCGGAGGAGTGGCTGGTGATGCTGAAGCTGCCCGCCGACCGCTACGTGGACCTGGCCGCGTTGCTTACCAGGCTGCACAGCTACGACGAGCCGGAGATTATCGCCACCCAGATCTGCGCGGGCTCCGCCGGTTACCTCGGCTGGATCCGTGCGGAGACAAGGCAGACCGACACGAGTTGACCGCGCGTGCGCACGGCTACCCTGGAATAGAACTCAGTTCTGTGAGGGAGCCGACAGATGGCCATGCCCGGCGGGCCGGCAAATGCCGGCCGCGACGTCCCCACCGACGACGGTCTCTTCGGCCCCGCCTCGGTAACATGGCGGATCATGGGGGAGCCGATCATGTGGGTGGCCGGCTTCCGCGCCCTCTACCTGCAGGCCCTTCATCCACGCACGATGCGGGGTACCTGGCAGAACACGACCTTGACCGATCCGAAGGAAGCGTGGGGCCGGCTCGCGCGGACGACGGGTTTCGTGCGGGTGCGCACGTTCGGCAGCCTGGCCGAGGCGGAGCGTGCGGGGCGCCGAATCCGCAAGCTGCACGCCTCCCTCACCGGTGTCGATCCCGACGGCACCCAATTCCGCATCGACGAGCCGGAGCAGCTGCTCTGGGTGCACTGCGGTGAGGTCGGATCCTATGTCGACATCGTGCGCCGCAGCGGCATGCCGCTTTGCGTGCACGACCTGGACAGGTTCGTGGACGAGCAGCGCAGATCGGCGGCGCTGGTGGGCATCGACCCGGCCGACGTGCCGGCCTCGGTCGCAGAACTCGACGCCTACTTCGAGAACATGCGGCCGAAACTGTACGCCTGCGCCGAGGCCAAACAGGCCCTGAGGATGTCCTTCAACCCGGCGGTACCCCGGCCGTTGCTCGCGCTCAAGCTCCTCGCTCCGCCGCTGAACACACTCGCGTTCGCCTCGCTGCCCCGATGGGGACGTAAAATGTACGGCGCGCCGGGAAGCCCGCTCACCGACGTGGCCGCGACGGTGACCCTGAGCGCGATCTACCGCGCGACCCACGGCCTGCCGGAGCAGATCCGCTACACCCCGGCGGTGCGGCAGGCGCGGCGGCGGATCCGTGAGTACGAGCAACTCCAGATGCAGCGGCTGCGCGCGGTTACCTGACCTGCGGCAACCAGCGCGGAACATACTGTATTGCCCCGGGGGGCCGATCCCCCGGGATTGCCCCGCAGACTGTGGCGGCCCTGGATGAGCAGCCGCCGCGGCACGTATAGGCTCCTTGTTGTTGTTTTTAGGTTCGTCGAAATAGATAGAGTTCCCTGCCGCCGGAAAGGCGCATGTGCGTCTTTTTCGTCAGCTGTTGCCGTTGTCCGCGGCAACAGGCACCACCTGCAGATCACGCACGTGTTCCTCGAGCATGCTGCGCGCCTCAGCGCTGATCAGGCTGTCCGTGACCAGCGTGCTCACCGCCTCGAGCGGAGCTATCTGACTGAGCCCGATCACCCCCCATTTCGTGTGATCGGCCACCACGATCAGCCGCCTGGCCGCCTCGACGAACGCCCGGTTGGTCTCTGCCTCGGTGAGGTTGGGCGTGGTCAGCCCGGCGCGTGCGTCGATCCCGTGGACGCCCATGACGACGACGTCGAAGTGCAGCGAGCGGATGGTAGATACTGCCACCGCCCCGACCAGAGCCTCCGACGGCGTGCGCACGCCGCCGGTCAGCACGACGGTAAGATCCGCGCGCTCGTTCTGATACAGGACCTCGGCGACCTTGATCGAATTGGTGACGACGGTGAGGTTCGGGACGGTCCTGAGATGCCTGGCCAGTGTCCACGTGGTCGTGCCTGCGGTAAGCGCGACGGCCGATCCCGGCTGGATGAGGGCCGCCGCATGCGCTGCGATTGCCTCCTTCTCCTGCGGTTCGCGGATCGATTTCGCCGCGAAACCCGGCTCGTCGGCGCTCCCGTATTCGATGGTCGTCGCACCACCGTGCACCTTGGCGACCAGGCCCTGCCTGGCGAGGGCCTCCAGATCCCGTCTGATCGTCATGTCCGAGACCCCGAGCATCTGGCTGAGGTCGCTGACCCGGACGCCGCCGGCCTGCTTGACCTGCTCCAGGATTTTCGCCTGCCGCATGGCGGCGAGCATGATAAACACCCTCTCTTAGCACGAATGCGTTGAGCCGCCCCGGCCTGGGACCTGCCGCTGCTTCCGTGTGCCCGTTGCGGGGGTTCCTCCGTTACGGGCAGCGTGCCCGATGAAAGCGACCAGAGTCAACACTAACGAACAGGTCGTCTGTTCGGCTGAACGGGTTCACTGGTAACGGTCTCAAGCCCGGACTCCGGCGGTCCGCAGCTCAGCCGTGCTCATGGCGACGATCCTTGGCCGACGGGGCAGAGTGAATTCCGAGCGGCGCCATGCCCCGGGAAGGTCATGTGAGGAGATGATCAGAGACACCTACTTCTGGTCGAGGTTGTTCGATTCCGCGCAGCATTCCGCGCATCATGACCTGGCAGAAGTAGCCGTGGATGACATAGCAAATGCTCCCGATATCACCGAACGGGCGGAATATTCCACCCGGTGATGACTGGGTAGCCATGCTCGGCGCCGAGCGTCGAGAGCGTCCCGGTATCGAGCTGGTACAGCCGTCCCGCCGACGGTACGAGGTCGAGCCAGCGTGCCGTGAGCACGCGCAGTACATGGCCATGCGCCACGAGCAGCACATCGCCGGAATCGAGCAGCGGGCGCACGCGGCGCAGCACGGCGTCGGTACGCTCGCCGACCTGTTCCACGCTCTCGCCGGGATGCTCCGCGTCGCCTGGGACCACTCCGTCGCGCCACAGATACCAGCCAGGCCGCTGCTGCCTCACCTGCTGGGTAGTGAGCCCCTCGTAACCGCCATAGTCCCATTCCCACAGGTCAGGATCCTTCTTGGCGCTGTCGATTCCGGCCAGCTTCGCGGTGCGGACCGCGCGCTCGGCGGGGCTGGTGAATGCCGCACGGATGTCACGCACCGCGAGTGCAGGTGCGAGCGCGGCCGCCTGGGCCTCGCCGCGGGCCGTGAGCGGCACGTCGGTCCTGCCGGTATGCCGGCCCGCCGCGCTCCATTCGGTCTCACCGTGCCTGAGCAGAATCAGCTCTCCCATTGCTCCATCATCCGATGTCATCCTCGCTGTCCTACGGTTGGGGCATGGTGACGAGCATGACGCCCGGGGAGTTCCGCCGCTACGGGCGGCAGGTGGTTGACTGGATCGCGGACTACTGGGAGCGGATCGAGTCGCTGCCCGTGCAATCGCGCGCGGCGGCTGGTGAGCTGCGCAAGCTGCTGCCCGCGCATCCCCCGCAGCACCCGGAGCCGTTCGAGGCAATCCTCGGCGACCTGGACCGTGCCGTGCTCCCGGGCGTGACCC
The DNA here is from genome assembly GCA_035517695.1 of Streptosporangiaceae bacterium. Lineage (GTDB taxonomy): Bacteria > Actinomycetota > Actinomycetes > Streptosporangiales > Streptosporangiaceae > DATFVJ01. Next base: position 14,658 of record DATIYI010000257.1, on the reverse strand, counting down.
ACTGGCAGCATCCGCGGTTCTTCGGCTACTTTCCCGCCAACACCTCAGGGCCTGCGGTGCTCGGTGACCTCATCTCGTCAGGGCTTGGCGTGCAAGGCATGCTCTGGGCGACCAGTCCAGCGTGCACGGAACTCGAGGAACACGTGCTCGACTGGCTGGCGGAGCTGCTCGGGCTACCGGACAGGTTCCGCTGCGATGGCCCCGGTGGCGGCGTCATCCAGGACAGCGCCTCCAGCGCGGTGCTTGTGGCTCTCACCGCCGCCCTGCACCGGGCGACAGGCGGCGCTTGGCGCACGACCGGCGTGGCCGGCGGGAGCGCTCGAGCAGGCGGGAGTGTGGGGGCTGGCGCTCCGCCGCGCTACGCGGTCTACGCCTGCGAGCAGGCACACTCAAGCGTGGACAAGGCAGTGGTCGTCGCCGGGCTCGGCGAGCAGGCGCTGCGCAAGGTAGCGGTGGACCCGGACACCCTCGCGATGGACGTCGGCCATCTGCGCGCGCTGATCGCGGCTGACCTCGGCGCGGGGGTCGTCCCCGTGATGGTGGTGGCAACGGTTGGAACCACCTCCACGACCGCGATCGATCCGGTCCGGCGCATCGGCGAGGTCTGTCGCGCCCAGCGAGTCTGGCTGCACGTGGACGCCGCCTACGCCGGTGTGGCCGCGGTCTGCCCCGAGTTCCGCTGGGTCAACGACGGCGTCGCCGAGTGCGCGGATTCCTACGCGACCAATCCGCACAAGTGGCTGCTTACCAACTTCGACTGTGACGCCTTCTGGGTCGCCGACCGTGGGCCGCTGCTCGCCGCGCTTTCGATCCTGCCGGAATACCTGCGAAACACGGCCACGGAATCCGGCCAGGTCGTCGACTATCGTGACTGGCAGATCCCGCTTGGCCGCAGGTTCCGTGCGCTGAAGCTGTGGTCGGTGATCCGCTGGTACGGGGCCGAGGGGCTGCGCGTGCACATCCGCAGGCATGTCGAGTCCGCAGCGATGTTCGCCGCCTGGATCGGCGACGACGATCGGTTCGAGGTCGCGGCGCCGCACCCGCTCGCACTGGTCTGCTTCAGGTTGCGGCTGCCCGAACTCGTCCCGCCGCAGCAAGACGCCGCGAACATGGCGCTCATGGAACAACTTAACGGCTCCGGTGAACTTCTCCTCACGCACACGAAAATCGACGGCAGGGTGACGCTCAGGCTCGCCATCGGAGGCACCTTTACCCAGCACAGACACGTCGAGCAGGCGTGGGAGGCCATCAGCATGGCCGCAGGCGCTTTCCGGCCTGCCTGAGCTCGCTAACCGGCCGAGTCGGCCTGACCGGAGGCCATCCACCCGGTGCGGCGCCGACCGGGCCGAGTCAGGCCGACCCGATGCCCCCGCTCAGCGGCCTTCGCCCTCCTCCGCGTAGACGCGGGTCGCGTACTCCTCAAGCACTTGCTCGCAGCGCTCAAGTGCGGAGACCGCCGCGGCCCCGCCGGACGCGCCAAGCACATCGCGGGCCTGGACTTTCCCGAACCAGTTCCGCAGCTTCACCAGGTCCTCGTCGTTTTCCTCGAGCTCGGCGTACGTGAAATGCTCGGCCACGTACTCCTTCTCCACCTGCGCGAGGAAGTCTTCACAGCGGTCGACGATCTCCTCGTACTCGTCGTCCCTCGCAGCGTTGAAGGCCCGCTCGATGTCCGCCTGGCCGGCGAGCACATCGGTGCTGAGCAGGTAGGCGCTGCCACCCATCTCGGTGATTTCCTTGCGCAGCGCGCGCAGTGCCCGCTCCGCGCCGACGGCGTGGGGCAACGCCGCAGCTGAGTTCTGCAGGTAGATGGCACCGAGCCCTTTGATTCGCCGCCAGACCGCGGCACGCAGCCTCGTCGGCTCGGCGGGGATCCGGTAAATCAGCAGCAACCACCTTCGGCCCGGGGCTACCTGATGGCCTGCCCCCGGGCTGGCACTTTCGCGGGGGGTTGCCGGGGGGTCGCTCCCCGGGCTGGCACTTTCGCGGGGGGTTGCCGGGGGGTCGCCCCCCAGGCTGGCACTGCCGCCCGCGCCCGGGGTCTGCTGGTTAGCCACGGCCGGTCACGATCTCAGCATACGAGCCGTCAGCCCTTGGCTCTCGTGATCAGGTGCCCGCGCCGCGCCGCGCCCGCATCGATCCGCTCACCCCGGAGCCAAACGGCCCGAACGACTCCGGCGAGTACCCTCCCCTCGTAGGGTGTCACCGGATTCCGGTTAAGCAACTCGGTGCCGCGCACGGTGAACTCGGCGTCGGGATCGAAGGCCACGAGGTCCGCGTCGCAGCCGACCTCGATCCGCCCCTTCAACGGTAGACCGGCGAGTGCGGCGGGCCGCTCCGCCATCCAGCGGATCACGTCGGTGAGGCCGTGCCTGCGCCACCGCGCGACCGTCCACACCGCGGGGAGGCTGAGTTGCAGGCCGGCGATGCCGCCGCGAGCCGCCCCGAAGTCACCCGCATTCGCCGCGTCCTGCGTCCCTTGCCCGCGCGGATCGGGCGGCGAGTGACCTGACGCCACGCAGTCGATGACGCCTCCCTCGAGCCCGCGCCACAGCGCCTCGCGGTTGATCCCGTCCCTGATCGGCGGCAAGCACTTGAACTCGGTGGCGCCGTCTGGCACCTCCTCGGCGGCGAAGAGCAGGTAGTGCGGACAGGTCTCCGCGGTCAGCGCGATTCCCGCCGCTTTCGCCCCCGCGATCAGGGCGACGCACTCTGCCGCGGAAAGATGCGCGATGTGCGCCCTGACTCCGGTGGCGGCCGCGGCAGCGACGACCTGCTCGATGGCGCGCCGCTCGGCGCGCGGTGGCCGCGAGGCGAGGTACGTGGCGTAGCTGCGGCCGTGTGCCTGCCGGATCTCGCTCCAGTCCTCGGCGTGCACCGATATCAGCGTGTCAGGACCAAGGGCAGCGAGGCTGGCGAACGCGGCGCGCAGGTCCGCCTTGTCGAGCGGGACTGAGCCATCCGCCCCGCCTCCCGCCCCGGCCGAGGTCTCGGCGGCGAACGGAGCGTTGCGACCGGCCAGGAAGCACTTGAACCCGACGACCCCCGCGTCGCGCAGCGGGCCAAGTTCCGCCACGTTGCCTGGCACCACCGCACCCCAGAGCCCAACGTCGACCGCGCACCTGCCCGCCGCCGCGGCCCGCACGGCGTGCAGAGCCGCCACGGACACGGTGGAGGGCAGCGAGGGGACAGGCATGTCCACGATCGTGGTCACGCCACCTGCCGCGGCGGCTGCGGTCGCCGTCGTGAAGCCTGCCTCCTCTGCGTCTGCCCGGCCTGGCTCATAAGCGTGCACGTGCACATCGACCAGCCCGGGCAGCAGCGCCAAGCCTGCCAGATCCTCCTCGTGCGCCCCGTCGAGCGGGGCGTGGACCGGTGCGACCACGGCGATCCGGCCATCACGGACGGCCACCGCGGCCGGCCTCTCGCCGCCGGGAAGCACCGCACGGCGGGAGCGCACAACAAGGTCGTACTTCAGGTCTTGGGTCACGGGGGTCCGGTCCTTTCCGCGATGACCGGCTGCTGCCGCCCGCAGAGCCAGTCATGCGCAAGCCGTTCGGCTAGATCTTCGAGCAGCGCGCCCGGATCGGTCATGCACCGCCGCAGGTCGGGCTCGATGCCTGTCAGCGTGTAAGCAGCCGAGATGCCGCTGCGACGCAGGTCGCTTTCTGCCAGTGACGCCACGCCAGCGACCGCGACGACAGGCACGCCTGCCACGGCGGCCGCGCGGGCCACGCCCGCCGGTGCCTTGCCCCGCAACGTCTGTGCGTCCAGCGACCCTTCACCGGTGATGACCAGGCGCGCGCCGGCGATGCGCCGGCCGAAATCGAGGCAGTCGAGCAGCACGTCGATCCCGGGCCGCATGCGAGCGCCGAGGAACGCGAGCGCGGCGAACCCGAGGCCGCCCGCAGCACCTGCTCCTGGCAGGCCGCGGTAGCTCCGGCCGAGCGCCCGCTCGGCCACGTCCGCCCATCGGCCGAGCCCTTCCTCGAGCACGGTCACGTCCTGCGGCGAGGCCCCCTTCTGCGGCCCGTACACAGCCGCCGCGCCGTGCGGTCCGAGGAGCGGGTTGTCGACGTCGCAGGCCACCGTCACGTCGGCGAGGGCCGCCGCGCCCGACGTCGCGCGCAGGCCAGCGAGTTCGAGGCGGTGCAGCGCGCACAGCGCGCCTCCGCCTGGCGACAGGGGCCCGCCTGCGCGGTCGAACAGCCGTCCGCCAAGGGCCTGAACCAGCCCGGCGCCGCCGTCGGTGCATGCGACGCCGCCGATCCCAAGCACGATCCTGCTCGCACCCGCACGGACCGCCGCGGTGACGAGCTCTCCGGCGCCGTGGCTCGTGGCGGTCAGCGGCTGGCGTATGCCGCCAGGCAGGCGCCGCAGCCCGCACGCCTCCGCCGCCTCGAGGATGGCGTCTGCTCCGTCTGCTCCGTCTGCTGTGCCTGCGCCGGTGCTGGTTCCTGTGTCGCGGGTCGCGGTCGTGTCGCGGGTCGCGGTCGTGTCGCGGGTCGCGAAAGAGGCGCTGACGGGTTCGCCCGTGGGCCCTTGCACCGTGGTGCTGATACGGCGGTAGCCGGCCGCGACGGCGCTGTCGACGGTGCCGTCACCGCCGTCGGCCACCGGGAGCGTGACAACAGGGATGCTCGGGCAGGCTCGTCTCAGCCCGGCCGCCACATGCTCGGCGACCTGCGGCGCGGTGAGCGTTCCCTTGAACTTGTCAGGCGCCACAACCACATGGCCTCGGGTGTCCCGCATCGGCGATCCACTTGTTGCAAGGTCGTCTTTGCACCCAGCGTGGCACATCACGCCCGGGGGCATTGCCCAGCGGGGTAGGTTCGCGGTATTCGAGATTGGTGCCGGCGGCGGCGGAGGGTCCGACGACTGGCTCGGCGGCGAGGACTACAAGGGATGAAAATGTGCACGCTTGGCCGCGGCGGCCCAGTGGTATCCAGGGTTGGTCTCGGGCTGATGGGGATGTCGGGGATCTACGGCCCAGCGGACGACGCGGAGAGCGTCGCGACGATCCACGCGGCTCTGGAGGCGGGGATCACGCTGCTCGACACCGCCGACTTCTATGGCATGGGGCACAACGAGTTGCTGGTGCGCGAAGCCCTGACCGGCAGGCGGCGCGAGAATGTGTTCATTCAGGTGAAGTTCGGCTCGCAACGCGATCCGGCGGGCGCGTTCCTCGGCCTGGACGCCAGGCCGGCGGCCGTGAAGACCTGGCTCGCCTACACCCTCGGGCGCCTGGGGACGGACTACGTGGATCTGTACCAGCCCGCGCGGCTGGACCCTGATGTCCCCATCGAGGACACCGTGGGCGCCATCGCCGAACTCATCCAGGCGGGCTACGTGCGCCACGTCGGCCTCTCGGAGATGGGCGCGCAGACGATCAGGCGGGCACACGCGGTGCACCCGATCACCGCACTGCAGATCGAGTACTCATTGATGAGCCGTGGTATCGAGGCAGCGATTCTGCCCGCGGTCCGCGAGCTTGGCATCGGTATCACCGCGTACGGCGTGCTGTCGCGTGGGCTGCTCGACATCTCCACCGCGCGATCACTCGACGAGGCCGGTCCGCGCTCCCGTTTCCCGCGTTTTCAGGGCGAGAACCTGGCCCGCAACCGGGCGCTTGCGGTGGGGCTTGACAAGATCGCACAGCAGATGGGCGCGACGGCCGCGCAGGTCGCCCTCGCGTGGGTGCTGTCGCGCGGGACGGACATCATTCCGCTGATCGGCGCCAAGCGAGAGCAGCGGCTGCGCGAGTCGCTCGGTGCGCTCGATCTGGAGCTGAGCGAGGCGGATCTGGCCCGGATCGAGGCCGCGGTACCTGCCGATCTGGTGGCGGGCAGCCGCTATGACGCCGCGCAGATGATGGCCTTGGACAGCGAACACAAGTGAAACCAGGGCCACATCTGGCCCGTCTGGTCCGTCTGGTCCCCGCGCGAGTTCGGCGGCGTCGTCCTCGGCGAGGACTGCTGGCGGGTGGGCCCGCCGGATCAGGTCATGCTGGGCATCGGCGACGATGGCCTCGACGGCCTGCTGCTGGGGCAGGGGTGGCCGCGGTCAGGTAGTGGTCTCCCACGACCTCGGGACTGTGGTTGGGGTCGATCGTCGCCCGCCCCCGCCCTGCCCAGGCGCTCTCGTCGGTGCACCAACGCGCTTGCCCGCTGACCGGTGTCGTCCTCGAGCCGGAGATCGTTCTCGATCAGCACCGGCATGCCTGAACGGATCAGCAGCTCGCGCTCGACGTCCCAGTCCTGCCAGCCGACAGGGGAAAAGAAGATCAAATGCACCTGTCGGAAGCTAGACGCGAGACACAGCCACTCGCAACACGTAGATCAAGGCGTATAGCCGCGCGCCGCCCCTGTCCGAGACACAGTGAAAGTGCTCGCCTAACGGTGCGGAAGTGGTCACAGCCGGCGCAGCGGAACCGGACCGGGCAGTCGTTCCCGCCGGCTTGCACGTTGGAGGGTTCGGTGCAGGTGCAGTAGGGGACGGCGACCTGGCCGACCGCGTACCGGGCATGCTCGGAGTCCAGCAGGGCGCGCCCGCCAGATGCGGTTGCCGTGCCGGTCCAATTGCATGGCGGTCACCTTGTCGACGGCCTCGCGGCGGCGTTCTTCGTAACGGCGCGTGACGTCGAAGTCGGTGTGGTTCATCAGGTCGCGGAGCACGTCGATGGGGACACCGGCGTCGGCGTGCCGCTGGGCGTGCGTAGGAATGCCGGTAGGCATAGGGGATGATCCGGTCCTTGTCGTATTTGGCGCTGTCAGCCAGCAGCAACGGCGGCAGCGAATCGACCCAGTCCCGGTGACGGCCGCTCATGGTGACGGCGCTGATCGATCGTCTCCCGTGCGGGTTCGCCCGGCGGGTGGGCAGCAGCGCCAGCTCTCCGGCGGGGGTGGCGGGAAAGCGGGCTCGCACCCGCGTCTGCTGGGCGCGGATCAGCTGCGCGGTGGGGGGTCAGTGCCCGCGGCAGGTGCCGGTCGTCGTGGCAGGACGGCTCGGACAGCTCCGCCAGCGAGGCCACCTCGCCGCGGCGGGCGGCGTCACGGACCCAGGCCAGCGATGCCGACCGTGTCGTGGAACCATGGCGGGTGCGCTGCTGAAGCCCGTATAGCACCTCGATGATGAGGCGGGGAGGCAGCCACGCAGGCTCACCGTCCCGGCCTCGAACACTGCCGGCTCGATACGCTGCCACCGCCGCTCATCGGCGTCCGGCCCGGCGGCCCGCCGCCGGCGCCATCGCATCGCGTGCGCCGCGCAGTACGCGGAGCGGCTGCCGGTGCGTTCTCGGATGCATGCGCTCACCTGGCATGGCCCGTACTCCCGCAATGGCGCGACATCGGGATGGGCGAGGAATTCCGCCAGCGTCATCCCCAAGCTGTCGCGTTGCCGCAGGTGGATCCGGCACAACGGCTGCCTGGAGGACCGCCACGCACGCGGGCACCCCGACCACGCACAGACCCCCAGCCTGCATTGGCGGGCGCAGATTACCGACGCGGGTTCCAGCTGCGATTCTCTGAACGCTGGCCCGGACCTGCCGCCCGCCTGCAGGAACTTGCGCCCGCCGCGGGGTGCGCCCGTTATCCGCATCCGGCAGTGGCCAGCGCAATCCGGTGGCATCGCCCGGCCAAGGCGGGCTTCGTTTCTGATCTTGTGTGGACGAGAATGCGTGGGCGGGCGGTGAGCTTCGCGCGTAGGCTGTGGGCATGAGTGAACTGCCGCTCGATGAGGCACCCGGTGTTGCTGGGGCCGCGCACGAGGCTGCCCGGGGCCAGGTCGTTTACCTCACCGAGGGCGGGGAGCGGTTGGCGGCGATCGTGCCTGCCGGGTTCGCTGAGGCGCTGGAAGGAATGACGCCGGAGCAGGCCCGGGAGCTGGTCGAGGACCTGGCTGATGCTGCTGCCGCGCGGGAGTCGCTCGCCGAGCCGGGCGATGACATCCCGGCAGAGCAGGTCTGGGCTGAGCTCGGCCTGACGTGACATCCGGGCCGCGGTACGCGCTCCGGTTCCGGCCAGCAGCGTTGCGGTCGATGCGCAAGCTTGACCAGCAGGTCGCCGGACGAGTCAAGGCGGCGACGGAAAAGCTGCGGGAGGAACCGAGGCCACCAGGTGCCAAGATGGTCACCGGCCTGCCCGGCACCTTGCGGATCAGGGTCGGAGATTACCGGATCCTTTACACCATCGACGACAATCAGCTGATGATCCTTGTTGTCGATGTAGGTCACCGTGGCGCGATTTACCGCTGAGGAACCCGGACCGCGATGGGAGCCTCATCAGGCCGGGCAGGACGGGCTGTTTACTGCGGCTGAATACCAGGGCAGCGCGGAGCCACTGCTGATGGCGCTGAACCCGGAGTTCTACGAGCTGATCTGGCGCGGGCTGAAGACACACGAGTTCCGCCGCCGGTTCCTAGAGGGCCGCCTAGTTCGGTGGTTCGTGTACCTGAATGCTCCGGTGGCGCGGCTGGCGGCGGTGATCGACCTAGGGCCGGCCATCGTAGATGTGCCGGAGCGGATCGCGGCGATCGCGGAGGCGGCGCGGCCGGGGAACGGGGCGAGCGTGCTGGAATACGTCCGGGATCTGGACCGGGCTTTCGCGATCCCGATCCTCAGCGTCACGGAATATCCGGGCGTGCCAGTCGCGGAGTTGCGGTCTGAGCTGGGCGCTTTCCACCCGCCTCAGGGGTATGTGCGGCTCGCCCAGCACCGCCCGCTGCTGGGAGTGTGCGAGAAGATGACCTTGTATGCTCCGGTTCGCCACAGGAGGGTGCATCCTCGGGACTAGCGGGACCGCTACCGTGCGGTGCCGGGCGATGCCTGGAGGTGACCAGGATGCCGCGCCGTCCGTCTGGACCAGTGGAGGAGGCTTCGCCGTTGCGGCGGGCGAGGCTGGCGCGGAACTGGACGCTGGAGGATGTGGTCGAGGAGATCGACCTGCGCACTCCGGGCGGCCATTCCGGGGTGACGCCGAGCATGGTGTCGGGCTGGGAGCTGGGCCGTCACACCACGAGCATCGGGCATAGGAAGACACCGTGCGAGATCTATGAGCAGCCGCCGGATGTGCTGTTCGCCCACCAGGACCGGGGCTGGCTGCTGGCGCTGGGCTGCGCCTAGTGGCCGGGTTCGGGGAGTTGCAGCGGGCACTGCTGGCCACGGTGACCGGCGCACGCGAGTGCCTTGTGGCGGTGGGGTCGCGGTCGCGTGATGCCCGGTACCTGGCGGCGATCGAGGAGGTGCGGGGCCTGCATCCGGCCTTGGTGTGCTACCGGGTGCTGTTCGGCCCGCCCCGGCATCAGGTGCTGAAGGATCACTTGGCCCGGCTGGTGGAGCTGCGCGACCCGGCTGACCGTAGCCTGGGTGTCAAGACGCTGCATATCGGCATGGTGGAGGATACTGACAGTTCACCGGAGCGGTTCTTTTGCGCGAGCGAGCAGATGGCGGTGGTGCCGGTTCCGTCGCTGACCTCCCATGAGGCGTTCGACAGCGGGGTGGTGCTCGGCCCGGCCGCGGCGGCCCGGCTGGTTGATCACGGTCGGCAGGCGTACGCGGCGGCCCGCCGGATCGAGACGCTCGCGCAGATCCGTGACCTCCGGGTCGTCAAGGATGGCAAAGCTTCGGCATGACCGGGGCGAGAGGAGCGATCATCGACACGTTGCAGGCCGCTGGCGAGGATTCCGCTGACGTGGTGAAGCTGACCCGGGAGCTGGTGCGGGTGCCCAGCCGGGGCGGGATCGACTCTTACGATCCGGTGCTGGAGACCATGGCGGCGTGGCTGGCCGAGCACAACCTGGCGTGCCGTCGGCTGACCGGGCCTGACGGTGCAGTGGTGGCCCTGACGTGCGAGGTGTCCGGGGGGCGGCCGGGTCCCCGGTATGTGCTGGATGCCTGCCTGGACACCGCAGCCGTTCGGTGATGAGGCCGCCTGGACGTACTCCCCGCTGTCGGGGGAGATCGCCGATGGGTGGCTGCACGGCCGCGGGTCGTCGGATTCCAAGGCAGGGGCGGCGATCTTCGCGCACGTAGCCGCCCGGCTCCGGGACATGGCAGAGGGTTTCGGCGGCAGCGTAGTGCTGCTGTTCGACGTTGATGAGCACACCGGGGGGTTCGGCGGCGCGAAAGCATATTTCGAGGGGCCGAGCGCTCCCAGCCAGGTGGACGGGGTGATGATCGGCTACCCGGGCCTGGATCATGTGATCACGGGCGGCCGAGGGGTATTGCGCGCCTGCATGCGGGTGCACGCCATCGCCGGGCATTCCGGGTCTAGCCAGGCCGGGGCGGGTGCGGTCGCCAAGGCCGCTGATCTAGTCCGCGAGCTGCATCGGACGCCTCTGCCCGGCCCGGCGGGTCCGGGGTTCCCGTTGCCGGCCAGGCTTACCGTCACCGCGATCAGTGTCGGCGAGGGCTATTCGATGGTCCCGGACCTATGCAAGGTCAATGTTGATGTCCGCCTTACCCCGGCACTGGACGCTTCAGCTGCCGCTGCCTTGCTGACGGAGGCGGCAGCAAGTGTCGACGCCGCCTGGCCGGGAACGCCGCGCACTGATGTCGAGGTCACCACCAGGTGGCCGCCGTACGCGCTGCCAGACGGTTCGCCGCTGGGCGAGGCGCTGCTGCGGGCGGCGGCACGGGCCGGGCTGGCCCCGGCGGCGAAGGTCGCGGGACCGTCCAATATCGGTAACCACCTGGCCGGGCTGGGCATCCCGGCCACCGCCGGATTTGGTGTCGGCTACCTGGGCCTGCACGGCACTGACGAGCGCATCCGCCTGGATACGATCCCGGTCGTGCAGGCCGCCTACCATCGGGCTGCTCACCCTGCTGCACGCTGCTTGATCTCCCGCCGGATTTTGCCGTCGCAACCGCGACAGCAAACGGCCGGGCAAAAGCCCGCGATTAGGTGAGCTGGCCGGAAGCTTGCTGCCGGGGTGATGGTTGCGGTATCAGCTACCACGCCGCGCGGAGAGTAACCGCTATGGATGCAGCTACACCAAGCCCCTCGCCCGGTCACACGCAGGAACGCGGGACCTGCATGCGGCAGACCCGCCTCGAGTGCTCACCCGGCCACCCGCTTGCGAAAGGCAGGCTGGTCGGCGGCTTGTACGTCGGAGGGGCCGGTGATCGTTTCGCTGCTGCGAGAGTACCGGCCTGGCGAGCTGCGCGTGCTGCTCCTGCCCCCGGACGCCGGCCGGCTGTGCGAGATCTGCGACCTAGAGGTCGAGACTGGAGCCGGCCGCGGCCTGGGCATCCCCGACGAGGCCTACGCGCGGGCCGGAGCGCGGATCACTAGCACCACGGACGCCTGGGAGAGGGCGGACTTCCTGCTGAAGCTCAAAGCGCCGACCCTGGCCGAGGTGCAGCGGATCAAGCGCGGCGCCTCGATCGCGGCGCTATTCCACGCCGAGGCCACCCGGATGTGGTCGCCGAGCTGCTGGCCACGGACATCACCGCGTACTCGTTCGAGTACTTCCAAGACGACGACGGAGCCTTCCCGCTCATGGCCGCGACCGGCGAGATCGCCGGGCAGATGGCCGTCATCTACGCTGCCTACCATCTGCAATCCCATCTGGACGGCAGCGGGGTATCCCTGCCCGCTTGCACTTATGCTCCCCTGGCCCGGGTCGCCGTCATCGGGTACGGGAACGCCGGACGCGCGGCAGCCGCAACCGCGCTGGCCCTGGGCGCGGAGGTCATCGTCTACACCAGGCATTGGGGAGATGACGACCGGCCGCGCGCCGGGACCTGCCCGAAGTTCCGGCCGCTGAGCGAACCCGGTGCCGCAGACGCGCTGGCGCAGTCAGACGTCATCATCGGCGCGCTGCGCATTTCCACCTTCGACACGCCTCCGGTCCTGACCGCAGATATCGTCCGGCGGATGCGCGCGGGCTCGGTGATCGTCGATGTCACCGGCCGGTTCGGCGCAGGCTACATCCAGACATCGGCTGAGGTCACCTCTCTGCAAGATCCGTACTGGATGGCCAGCGGCGTGAAGCACATCAAGATCCGGACCCTGCCGCTGGGCGTGTACCGTAGCGCCGCTGCCCAGATCAGCCGGATGTACGCGCCCGCGATCTGCCGGCTCATCGCTGGCCTGCAAGGGCCATCGGAGGACCCTGTGGCACAGCGAGGCAAGATCGTTGCCGCGGGCCGGATAGTGAACCCGCAGGTCCGCAGGCACTATGAGGCCGGGTTCCGCGGATGAGCGGCTACCGGAAGCGGGCACCGTTCTATCGCAGCGAGTTCGCGGTACGCGACGACTTCCCGCTGCTGCTGCTAACAGTTGGCGAGGGCCTGGTGGTCGACATCCCGTCCGGGGCCGGCCGGCTCCTGCCTGTGCACCGGGCACACGGCCGTGAGGTGATCATGGTCGACATCGAGCCCGCGATGGTTGAGCAATGCCGAATAGCCTCCGCATCTTGTGGCCTGGCCCAGCGCGTGTCGATGATGCAGGGCGATATCACTACCTGGCGGGCGCCAGTGCCCGCCGCCCGGGTTGTCGTGGCCTGGGGCGGCTTGCAGATGCTTTCTTCACAGGAGGCCGTCGCCCAGGCCGTTACGGTCAGCGCGGCTAACCTGGCCGGGGGAGGCGTCCTCTATCTCGATATCGCGATGCCCTGGACCACGACGGCGGCCACCGCGCACCATCTGGCCCCGTTCTTGCGGTTCACCGGGACCACGCGACTGGAAGGAAGCACCTGCATTCAGGCCGGTGACATGCGGATACGGCGCAGCTACACCAGCACCCTGCTGCCTGACCGGGTCGCGGTCCATTTCCGGTACGAAGCAGACGGCAAGGCGACCGGAGACTGGCAGGACTTCGAGGCTGACGCCTCCTGGCGCAAGGTCGATGTGGCCAGCGTGCTCGGCACGCTGAAGAAGAACAACCTGACGGTGACCAGCGTGCTCGGCGACTACGCCGGCACTCCCTACACCACCGGATCGGCCCGCTTCATCTGCGTTGCGGCAGCCTTGTGAGGACATGACATGGAGATCGTCTACCCGCCAGTCGGGATTCGCCCACATCACCGGCCAGATCCCTGACCTCATCGCAGACCGGATGACCGCAGCCAGCCGCGTCCGGGTCGCCTGCGCGATGCAGCCCAAGGCCGCCCCGCACTTCGGCACCGGCATCGTGATCCTGACTGCGTTCGCGCTGGCCCGACTGTTCCAGGACACCTTCGCCACGCCCGCCACGGTACTGCTCGACATGCTCGACAACGCCCCCGCACAGACCACCGTCCTAGACGGCATCGAGTACACCCTGTGCCTGTCGCACGCCATCAACGCCAGCCGCAGCGCGGCGGAAACGAACACCGAGCCGGTCGGGCGGCTCGCCGCAGGGGCGTCGCAGCGAGCCGGGACAGGATTCGGGATACGCCGCTACAGCCAGATCCAGGCACAGCCGGGATTCCGGCACGGCCTGGCCGACATCCTGTCCCGCCCGGAGGTGTTCGAGCCGCTGTTCAGCCCGTCCGAGCACCGGCTCCGCGTCCGCCCGGTATGCCCGCGATGCGGCCTGGTCGACAAGGCCGCAAGCACCGTCCAAGTCCAGCAGGACAACGGCCTGACCCTGTCGTGGGCGGTCAGGGGCGCGCCAATCTGTTGGTGCGTGGCGACGTCCCAGAGCCGTGGTGCGCCGGGATAAACCGGCATTGAGGTGGGAATGAGAGAGTCCTACACCGAAGGAGTAGCGACCCACGGTGGCCGCAAGCCGTGCGCCGGTGCCCGTGAGGGCGCAGGCGAAGCGTCGGTAGCGGTACGTGCGGGCTGGGCTATTGAGCCGCGAAATGGGGTTAGTCCAGGGTGCCGACGCCGTCATGGCAGGCGGAAGGCAACATCGTCGGCGGCGCTAGCGCGAGCCGTCGCCGGGCCCTGCGCGGTCGGAGAACCTGTGCACGTACGGAACCTCAGTGCGCGAGAACCGGGAGGTCCCGCGTTCGCCCGTCCGTTGATCAGCGGGCGGGCCGCTCAGGGAACGCCGAGGCGGTACGCCTGAGATGCACGAGCGTGGGAAGTCGGACAGTCCCGTAGTACCTGCGAACCCGCCGAACAAGGCTGCGGCTGCGGAGGCGGGGGAGGAAAGGGGACTGGCCAAGGGGAACACGGCCAGCAAAACGCGCCCCGGACACCGGGCCGGGCACGGCGCGTCAAGTGCGCTGGATCGTGTGCGCCAGGCAGCACGAAGGGACAAGGGAGTGCGGTTCACCGCGCTGTTGCACCATGTCAGCCTGGACCGGCTCCGGGATGCCTACTGGGCGATCCGCCCGAAGGCCGCGCCGGGGGTGGACGGGGTGACATGGGGTGCCTACGGGCAGGACCTGGAGGAGAACCTCCTGGACCTGCACGAGCGGGTGCACAGCGGGCGCTACCGGGCACGGCCGTCTCGGCGGGCGTACATCCCGAAGGCGGACGGGCGGCTGCGGCCGCTCGGCATCGCCGCGCTGGAAGACAAGGTCCTCCAGCGGGCCGTCGTCGAGGTGCTCAATGCCATTTACGAGATGGACTTCCGGGGTTTCTCTTACGGGTTCCGGGAAAGCGCCGGGATAAACCGGCATGGAGGAGGAGATGGAAGAGCTCTACGCTGAGGGGCTAGCGACCCACGGCGGCCCTCAGTCATGCGTCGACGACCCGCGAGGGCGTGGCGAAGCGTTGACAGGGGC
>DATIYI010000256.1:0-4608 GCA_035517695.1 Streptosporangiaceae bacterium | reverse complement strand
GGTCCTGGTAGGCGAAGAACGTCTCGGGCCTGCCCTCAATTATCGGCCCGCCGGCGCCGTTCGGAAAGAATGATGCTGTAATGCCCTCGCCCTGGAACGTGTATTCGGTGGCATCCAATGTAATCGACATGCTAGCTAGCTCCCCCTATGATTGTCGTTGTTTTCCGTGGCCGGTTTGCCGGTGACATGTCTTCTGCCGTACTTCCTCCCAGGCCGGCCCCTCCTGGATCACGGCGGGCGCCGCACATCGGGCGCCCATGTGTACGGAGCGAGCCCATACGAGCTTGATACACACGGGCTTATCCTTACGGGGGATGACCGCATCCAGAGCACCGGTCTAAGACACGCACCACCTGCCTCGCAGGACACAGATAGGCATCAGGGAAACAGATAGGCATCAGGGAAGGAGTTCCATATGGCGCTCGGCAATGCGTGGCACTTTCCCGGCAACCCTGAGCCGTTTGGTAACGCTGGCATGCGAGACCCCGTCTTTCCCACGGATCCGGTATCGGTGGTTACCGTCTTCAGCGGCAACCAGTACCAGGGTGGCGGGAATCCTGGCAACCAGTTGCAGGACGGCAGCGCGGTGTCGTTCAAGCAGACGACCGACGCGACGTGGACGACGGCGCCCATGGTCTTCGCCACCGCGATCGAGAACAATAAGTACTACTCAGCGCAGATCCCGGTGGGTGCGTTCGCGGTCGGCGCCGTCATCCAGTACTACCTGGTCATCGCGTACGACGATCACGACACCACGTTCCTGGGGGCCGACGCCACCAACATGCTCTCGATGGCGACGGGGGACGAGGCCGCGGCGCAGGCCGCGCCGTTCACCTTCACGATCGAGACACCGGACAAGAGGGGTCAGTGGGGGAATCCCTTCACGTTGCCGAACGTCGGGATCCACGCTCACGTGCTGCCGACCGGCCTGGTGCTGATGTGGGGCAGGCGGGATAATCCCCAGCAGTCCCTGGACACCGATCCTCCGAGCGCGCTCGCGCCCGGGCTGCCGCCCGCCCCTCCGGCCACGTGCACTCCGTTCCTGTGGAATCCCGCGAGCGGAAACACGACGCCGACGCCTCGGCCCACGCTGAACGACGACACGACGAACGCCAACCTGTTCTGTTCGGGCCACGCGTTCCTGCCGGACGGGCGCCTGCTGGTGGCCGGGGGCCATCTCGCCGACAGCCACGGCCTGAACCAGGTGACGATTTACGATCCAGCCGCCAATACCTGGACACCCGCCGCCACGATGGATGACGGCCGCTGGTACCCGACAGCCATCGCCCTGCCGTCCGGTAGCGTCCTGGTCCTGTCGGGCAGTTACTTCGACCCCGCGCAGACGCCCTCGGTCGTCAACAACCTCATCCCCCAGATCTGGAGCGGCGGGACTTTCACCAGCATCGCGTCGATGGGCGCGGCTTTCGACCTCTACCCGCGCATGCACGTCGCGTCCACCGGCATCCTCTACCTGACCTCGCTCGTCCAGACCTGGTCCCTGGATGTCTCCGGCGCGGACGCGTGGACGGCGCTTCCTGGCGTCGTGCAGCCCAACGGGCTGTGCGACTACGCCCCGTCGGTTCTGTACGACGTCGACAAGGTTCTTTTCGCTGGCGGCGGCAACCCGCCGACGGCGAACGGCGAGACCATCGATCTGAGCCAGGCACAGCTGGCCTGGCTGGCAACCGGTTCCATGAACTTCCCCCGCCGGCAGCACAACGCCACCATCCTCCCGGACGGGACAGTGCTGGTGACCGGCGGCACGCGCGGCGGCGGGGCACCCGGTACTGCGGAGGCCTTCAACAATCTCGGCGCGGGCCAGCCCGTGCACATCGCCGAGCTGTGGGATCCGAAAACCGGGCAGTGGACGATGCTCGCGGCCGAGCAGGCGGACCGCTGCTACCACTCCACCGCGGTGCTTCTCCCGGACGGCAGGGTGCTCAGCGCGGGCGGCGGTGAGTTCATCCTGAACGAGGGGACGCCGCAGCAGGTGGCGAACAGCCCGCAGGACACGCACTATGACGCCCAGCTGTTCTCGCCCCCGTACCTGCTCAAGGGCCCGCGGCCGCAGATCACCTCGGCGCCGGATTCGGTGCAGTACGGCGGCACATTCGAGATCGGTACCGCTCAGCCGGAGCAGATCGCGACCGTCAGCCTGATCCGCCTGTCGTCTGTGACCCATTCGTTCAACGCCGGCCAGCGCATCAGCTTCCTTCCCTTCCAGGTTGCCGGAGGCACCCTGGAGGCGACCGCACCACCAGACTCTAACGCCTGCCCGCCCGGGCACTACATGCTGTTCATCGTGAACCAGCAAGGCGTGCCGTCGGTCGCCGAGATCATCGCGGTCTCCGCGCCCGCTGCCGCACAGCCGGAGGCTGTCGCGGCACGGCCCGCGGCGGTCGCCGCCGGTGCGCCGGGCCTGGCGCGACAGGCCCCCGGGGACGCCTTCGCTCTGCGGGCCGCGGTACGCGCCGCAGCCCGCGGCACCCGCGTCGTGGCCGGGATCACGGGAAGCTGCCCGTATGGCATCGCGGCCTGCTGGGGAGGCGCGAACGAGGCGCTGCGCAGCCTTGAGGGAGTGCAGTATGTTGACCCGATCCCCGATGGGGACAGATCAACAGCGACTGTCTACATGGAAGACAATGGGCTGCCCGCGCTGGATCACTGGGGTGATCAATTCCGAGGGATGGTCCGCCAGACCTATGAGCTGCGCGGCGTCGAGGTGACCCTCACGGGCACCATCGAGGCGCGGAACGATGTGTTCGTGCTGGTCGGCGAGGGCCGCAGACCTCCAGTTGAGCTGGTTCCCCTTGAGCCGGGAGGGAAGATCCAGTGGGATCCGGCAGCGCGACGCCCGCAGGCGGCCGAACCGGGCGAGGCGGCCGCGTACGACAGGCTCACTCGTTTGGCGGGAGCTGTCGGCGCTCGGCGGCTGACGGTTACCGGCCCGCTGCATCAGACGCAGGCCGGGTACCGGCTTCAGGTGCGCCTGATTGAGTTCTGATCATAGACGACAGACGACTATCTCTGATCAGCGATCACACAGCGGGCGCCGCTCCGGTCGCCGACCTGCGCGAGGCACAACGGCATGCTGCACAGGCAGCCGCCACGCGCGGTGGGTGCCTGGTCCGGCCTGAGCGGAGTGGCCGGCGCATCGCCGCTTTTTCGACAGGCACCTGAAGAGATAACGGCAAACGCTGCCGCGGTCGGCGCGACGGTCCGCGCCCCTTAGCGGGCGATCAGACATCCATCGTGGCCGCGTGACGGTCGCCAGGGTGAACGTAAGCAGCAAAATTTACGGCGCCGTGATCACGTAGCCGCGAAATGCAACAGTGACCGCATTCTTCATTTAGAAACCCCATTTCTCATTGGATCCCTTGGCAACTAATCAGATTGGGAAAAATGACAACCGTGCCCTCGTTGTGCCGGTGACTTGGACTTACACTTCACTTAAGATGCTTATTGTCTAATGTATATCGACGAGGAGAATGAGTGAGCTTCGACCAGCGGTACGCCGAGCGCACCAAGCGGTCTGGTGAGCTGTTCGCCGGCGCGAGCAAGATCGTTCCGGGCGGGGCGGGCAGCAGTGCCCGCACGGTGAGGTTCGGCTGGAAGCCGTACCCGCCGTTTATCGCCGGCGGCACCGGCTCGCGGATCACGGACGTGGACGGCAACGAGTACGTGGACTACCTGCTCGGGCTCGGGCCGATGATCCTCGGGCACCGGCACCCGGTAGTCACCGAGGCGGTCACGGAGGCGATCAGCACCTTCGGAACGTGCCCCGGCCTGCCGTACGAGCTAGAGATGGAGGCGGCCGCGAAGGTCGTCGACGCCGTGCCCGGCATCGAGATGGTCCGGTTCTCCAACTCCGGCAGCGAGGTGGTCGGCACCGCGGTGCGGCTGGCCCGGGCCTATACCGGGCGGCGGCTGGTCATCCGGTTCGAGGGGCACTACCACGGGTGGCAGGACACCGTGTACTGGTCCAACCGCGTGGACCCCGCCGCCGCCGGGCCGAGGCAGGCGCCGCGGCCGGTCGCCGCGGGGCCTGGGGTACCGCTTGAGCTGGCGGACACGCTGATCGTGCTCACCTGGAACGACCCGGACAGTTTCCGGCGGGTGATGGCCGAGCGCGGGCACGAGGTCGCGGCGGTCATCACCGAGGCCGCGGTCTTCAACACCGGCTGCATCCTGCCCGAGCCGGGCTACCTGGAACTGCTCCGCGAGGAGACGAAGAAGGCGGGCGCTCTGCTGATCTTCGACGAGGTGATCACCGGGTTCCGCTTCTGCCGGGGCGGCGCGCAGGAGTGGTTCGGTGTCACCCCCGACCTCACCACGCTCGCCAAGGGCCTGGGCGGCGGCTTCCCGGTCGCCGCGATCGGCGGCAGCGCGGGTGTGATGGGGGTGATCGCCGAGGGACGCTACTCCCACTCCGGTACCTACAACGCCAATGCGGTCGCGTGCGCGGCTGTGTCGGCGACCATGGACCTGCTCGCGGAGCCGGGCCTGTACGAGACGGCGCGTGCGCGAGGCGACCGGCTCGCCGACGGGCTAAGGAAACTAGCCGCGGCGGCGGGGCTGCCTGTCCGGATCGACGGGCTCGGCACCGTC
>DATIYI010000255.1:0-2406 GCA_035517695.1 Streptosporangiaceae bacterium | reverse complement strand
GTGGACAGAGGCCAAGGTGAGCTTCCTGCTCTACGACCTGAAGACCAGGCTTCGCATCGATGAGCTGGCGACCTGCAGCGCCCTGACCGCAAGCGCCTCGCGCGCCCAGCACTTCAACGCCCTGGCGCAACTCGAGAAGATTCTCGGCGTGCGCTGCTTCGACTCCCCGGCTGAGTTCGTCGACTGGCTGCGTCCCGGGGCAGAGCTGGCCCTTCCCCATCATCTGCTTGGCTTCGAGCCCCGGATCGGGGGCGCCGACGTTGGGGCGGCCCTCGGCCCCACGGACCGCGCCATCGTCGCCCACCTGTTCCGAGACAGCACGCAGGTGGACCTGGAGCCGATTTCGGGGGGCTACTCAGGGGCCCTGGTCTGGCGGGCGACGAGTCGGGACGCGTTGGGCCACGCCCAGGCGCCGGCCGTGATCAAGCTAGGCCCGAACCGCACCATCGCCCAGGAGCGGGTCGCCTTCGAGCAAGTCGAGGCCGTGCTCGGTAACAACGCCCCCCGTGTCCGCGGCTTCGTCGACCTGGGCGACCGGGCCGGCCTCAAATATGCATACGCTGCCATGGGCCAGGGCCAGGTCCGGACGCTGCAGGCGATGTTCGCCGCCGGGGCAGCAACGCGTCGCGTTATTTCCGTGGTGCGGAGCGCATTCGAAGAAGTCCTCGGCCCGCTATACGCGGCGGCCCGCTACGAACGCATGCCGCTTTTCGAGCACTATCAGTTCTCTCCCGGGCTTGGACCGGCGGTCCGGAACAGTGTCGCCGCTGCCACCGCTGACCCCGGCCAGAAGGTGCTCGACTTCCCCGGAGGGATGTCGCTGCCCAACGTCTGTGAGTTCTACGACGACTTCCTGGCCCACCACCCGCTGCCAGCGCACGACTACCACTACGTGGCCTACGTGCACGGCGACCTAAACGCTGCCAACATCTTGGTCGACGCCCACCACAACGTCTGGGTCATCGACTTCTTCCACGCCGGACCGGGGCACGTGCTGAGGGACTTGGCCAAGTTTGAGAACGACCTGCTCTACCTGCTCACGCCCATCGAGGACGGCTCCCAGCTCCTGGAGGCCCTCGCCATCACCCGCGCCCTGCGCTCGGTCGCCGACCTCCAGGCCGAACTCCCCGACCCCCCTGACCAGGTGCGCTCTCCGCATTTCGTCCGAGCGTGGGAGGTGCTCCAGGTACTGCGCCGGATCGGCGGCCAGGCCTGCCGTGAGGACCGTCACCCCCTGCAGCTCCAGGTGGCGCTCTTGCGTTACGCGGTCCACACGCTCAGCTTCCCCGAGGCGTCCCCGCTGCAGAAGCAGTCGGCGCTGGCGGCGGCGTGCTCGCTCGCCGATCAGATCACCCGCACGGTCAAAGCCGACCTGGCCCTGCGGGTGGATTGGATTGAATCGGATCTCATCGGGGCGGGCCGGCTCGGTGTCACCCTGTGCCCCGGGCGGCGGGATCGGGGCCGCGACCTGGGCACGGATCTGACCCGACTCCGGTCCGAGGGCGCCACCCGGCTCCTGTGCCTGCTGACCGACTCCGAGCTCACCTGGGCGGGCGTACCCGAGCTCGGCCCCCGGGCTCAGGCCGCCGGCCTCACCTACCGTCGTCTCCCCATCCCCGACCAGGGCACACCCGACGTCGCCGACGCCATCGAGCTCGTCCAGTGGTGCCGCGAGGCGACGGAACGAGGCGAGGCAGTGGTAGTGACCTGTATGGGCGGGCTCGGCCGGAGCGGAACCGTCGCGGCATGCTACCTGGTCGCCGCCGGGACGTCTCCAGACGCGGCCATCGCTGCCGTCCGAGCGGCGCGCGGTCCCTGCGCGCTCGAGACCATCGCCCAAGAGGACTTCGTGGTGACGTTCGACTCTGCCACGTCCGGGACGCGCTTTTGAAGCTGTCCCCGCCTTGGCGGGCTCGGGCCCACCCGAGCGGGATCGGCATCACACTGGCTCGACGTGCACTGCCGCGGACTGACCGGATCTGTTGCCGGCCGCTGCGCCTGCCTAGGCTGTGGAGTAATGGCCGAGACGGATCTGATCCGCACGCCCGACCAGCGGTTGCGGGTATTTGTGAGTTCCACGCTGCAGGAACTGGCCGCCGAGCGGCAGGCAGTGCGGGACGCGGTGACCCGTCTGCGGCTGGTGCCGGTGATGTTCGAGCTGGGCGCCCGGCCGCATCCGCCGCGCCACGTATACCGCTCATACCTGGCGCAGAGCCAGGTGTTCGTGGGCGTGTACTGGCAGAGCTACGGCTGGGTCGCGCCGGAGGAGCAGGTTTCCGGGCTGGAGGATGAGTACCTGCTGTCGGCGGGGCTGCCCAGGCTCATCTATGTGAAGTCGCCGGCGCCGGAGCGTGAGTCGCGGCTGGCGGAATTGCTGACCCGGATCAGGGATGACGGTGACGTGTC
>DATIYI010000254.1:0-44592 GCA_035517695.1 Streptosporangiaceae bacterium | reverse complement strand
CCTGCGCCTGGTCCTGCGAGGCGTCATCAGGGGGGACGCCTGGAGCCGCATGGATCGGCTCCTCGAAGCCAACCTTGTCGAGCATCGCCTCCAAGCAGCCCTCGACGCCCCCGACCCGTCGCGGTTCTCCCAGATCACCGGCCATACCGTGCTCCTCGGCGGAGCCAAGAGCCCCGCTGCACTGAGCAGCGACCTTCTGCCCGAGCTCGCACACGCCATCCCCGGCTCAACGGTCGCACTTCTGGAAGGGCTTGGGCACTTCGCTCCCCGGGACCAGCCTGCCCGCCTGGCCGCCGCAATCGTCAAGAAGCGAAGCGCTGGGAGAGCGTCGAGCTGAAGGCATCTTCCCCAGCGCAGGGCACTGCAGCACATAACGAACGGCGATCAGCGAGCCGCCAGGCGTGGCCGCCCGCGGCGGATCCGGCGTTTCGTGCGGACCTGGCAGCCCCGGGCCATACACCTGATCACGTTCCGTGACGGGCCTCGGAAGCGGCGAGTGGCTGCCTCGGGCCGGACGCTGACGGCGGCCAGCACCTAAACGGACCCGGACGTGTTCGTGGGCTGAGCGCCAGCCGTCACCGATGAGCGTTGCCGTTGATCACCGATCTCTGGTCAGATAAACATGCCGGTAACACGTTTGCACTTCTTTACGGCGGCTGGGGTTCGAGGGTGAGGCCGGTCTGGGCGAGAAATCCGTGATGATGGCGGGCCGGTACTGGATGGGCTTGAGCCGGTTTTTCATGATCGCAGCGAGCTGGTCCATGTCGCGGACGGCGAGGTTGCCCAGGCCGTTCTTCATGTTCGCCCAGGCTCCCTCGGCCGCATTCAGCTCAGGGGCGTATGCGGGTAGCCGTACCTCGGTCAACCAGCCGGGGTGAGAGGTGATGAACGCCCTCATCACGGCGCTGATGTGGGTGTTCAGCCGGTCCCAGACCAAGATGACCGGGGCCTGCAGCTGCTGGTGCGCGGCGGTGATCAAACCGGCGTAGTCTGCTTCGGACATCGAGCGGCGCTCGCCCTTGCGGCCGCGGTGGACGCGGACCCGGTAGAACAGCCGACTCCGCGAGCCGGGCTTCAGACACGCCAGGCCCGCCACTGACACCCGGCCCGAGCCCTTGCCGGACACGCGGACCACCGGGGTCCGGTCCGGCCGCGGGTGCCCAGGTCCGGGCCTTCGGCGGGCGAAGGTTCTGCCCAGCCTCATCCTCGAAGCAGACATGCGCCCCGGTCGCCGCCGCTAGCCTCGTACCTTCGCCCAGGTCTGTGCCCGCCACGCCGCGATCGCGTCCTCATCGCGCCGGCCCGGTGCGCCGGGACCTGCGGACTGAACCCCATCCGGTGCAGCAGCAACGACGTGCCCCGCAGCGTGTACTGGAGATGAAACAGCCGGGCGATCAGTGCGCTGACCCGTTCCAGCGTCCGCCGCTGGTCCTCATCCCACCCCCACGCGGCCGGCCCGGCCTGCAGCGCCGTCCGCAGCCGGCCCAACGGCCCCGCCATCCAGCCGGCACACCGCCCCGCCAGGCCCCCGGGACGCCAGGGCGGCCTTGCCGCCGACCCGCCACCGCCGCCGCCACACGTACGCCGAATTACACGACACCCGCAGCCGCCGCGCCACCTCCGGCGGCTCAACCCCCTCCGCGAACCACTCCGCGGCCCGCAATCGCACCTTCTCCCGCCTGGCCCGCCCAGCGGCAGTCAGGCCACCACCGTCCAGATACCTCATACCTCCGCAGTAGCCCCGCCAGCCCGCCCTGCCACGACGACACGCCGAGCAACCCCCACATCACAAGAATCCTGACAATTCAATTTCTCAGCAGGCTTGGCAGATCAAGCACCGCCACGGGTCGCGGCGCTTGGTCCGCTGCGAAGGGCTGGCGCCGTGCAAGGCGGCCTCGACCGCAGCGCGGCTGACGTTCATCGCCGACAGCGCCTTGGCGGCGAGCCCGTCAGGCTCGCGGGACAGGCCGAAGCGGCGCGGACGAAGCCCCGAACGCGGACGAAGCCCCGAACGCGGACGAAGCCCCGGACTCGATCCCGGACAGCACGTCGAGGTCACCATTGCCGCGGTTGACCGACCACTGGCAGGTGATGCCGCTGCCGAACCCTCGGCCGCCGCGGTCGTGAAACCCAGGCAGCGCCGCTCCTGCGTCGGCGGCCGCCGAGCCAGATGCCGACACCCCGCGTTGGTCCGTGCCGACGCGGATCTCGGCGACTAGCTGGCCCAGCGGACGCCGGGCGGGCAGGCGGTCAGCAGGGGACGACCGCGGCCATTCCGCCCTCGTCGCCGCGCTGCCGCCTGGCCCGGTACGCCGCGACGTTGGACCGGCTGGCGCACCTGTCCGAGCAGTAACGTCTGGACCGGTTGGTGGTCGTGTCGAGGAACGCGGCGTTGCACGACGCGGCGTGGCAGAGCCCGAGCCGGTCGATGCCGATCTCGGTGACGAGCACGGCGAGGCCCATCACGGCTCCGGCCGCGTACTTGTCCGCGACCGACCCGCTCTCGGTGAGATGTAGATGCCAGCGCTGGTGGTCATGTCCCGAGATCTGGGGATGGATTGGATGCTGGATGAGCAGGGCGTTGAGCATGTCCACCGCCTCGGTCCCGTCACCTTCAGCGGATGCCGAGAAGATCTTCCGCAGTTCCGCGCGGAGTACTCGCAGCGCGTCGAGGTCGTTACGGGTGGCCCGCACGTTCAGGTGCGGCCGGTCGGCGACCAGCGTGCGCAGCGCATCCAGGTCGCGAAGGTCGTCGTGATCCGGGTGAGCGGGATCATAGGTGTTAACCAGTCGCACCGCTAGTTCGGCGTATGAGCTGAGATCCACTCCCGATCCTCACCTGCCGGGGTATCGCTAACGACGGGTAAGGTCTGCACCCGCTGGTTGAGTATTACACATCGGAGCGGGAGTAAGGGGCAAAACCGAGCTTCCCGCATCGGCCCATTGCCCCGGGCCGGTTGCCGCCCTGATAGCGGGATGTGGCAGAACCACACCACCTGTGACGCCCGTCCCGTCTAGCCGCGACTGGCACCTGATGCGTGCCTAGCGTCAGTTGCCATCGATTATGGATGCGAGTTGATCACTCGGCCCGGATTTCGGGCGGTTTCCTGGGCTCCAGTGAAGGCATCCGCTGGGCTGACGTGATCGGTGACGAGGACCACGCGTGAGCAGTTGAGGCTGTGCATGCGCGGGCGGGAGAGCCCTGCGGGTACCGGCGGGCCGCTGGCGGCTCCCGCTGCGGCAGCCGTGGCAGGTAATGTCCCTGACATGTTTGCTGTCACCGCTGCCCGGTTCGATCCCGATACCCCGCTGAACGGGCTGGAAATGGGGGAGCGTCCCGAACCCGTCCCCGAGCCAGGCTGGACCACCGTGACGGTCGCAGCGACATCGCTCAATCACCATGAGGTGTGGACGCTGCGTGGTGTCGGCGTCCCGGCCAGTCGGCTGCCGATCGTGCTCGGCTGTGACGCAGCGGGAATCGACGAGGACGGCAACGAGGTCGTCGTGCACTCTGTGATCGGTGATGCGGCGGCGGGCGGCGGAGACGAGACCCTCGACCCCCGCCGCTCGCTGCTCTCCGAGCGTTATGACGGAACCTTCGCCGAGCGCGTCGCGGTGCCGAGGCGAAACCTGCTGCCGAAGCCCGCCTGCCTGTCATTCGCCGAGGCGGCCTGCCTGCCGACCGCGTACCTGACCGCCTACCGGATGTTGTTCGGCCGGGCGGGTCTCGAGCCTGGCGCGACCGTGCTCGTGCAGGGGGCGGGCGGCGGCGTGGCGACCGCGCTTATCCTGCTCGGCAAGGCGGCCGGGTTCCGGGTCTGGGCCACCAGCCGAACGGCAGCGAAACGCGAACGGGCCGTGACGCTGGGCGCGGAGCAGGCATTCCCGCCGGGTGCGCGACTGCCCGAGCGGGTCGATGCGGTCATGGAGACGGTCGGCCAGGCAACTTGGGCGCATTCGCTCAAGTCACTGCGGCCGGGCGGCCGGATCGTGATTTCCGGTGCAACCAGCGGCGCGGTACCGCCCGCTGACCTGAACCGGGTGTTCTTCCTGCAGCTCTCGGTGATCGGATCCACCATGGGCACCCGCGATCAGCTTGGCCGCCTGCTGGAGTTCTGCGCGCAGACCGGAGTTCGGCCGCTGATCGACAAGCAGTTGCCACTGGCCCGCGCACGCGACGGATTCACTGCGATGCTCACGGGCGAGCACTTCGGGAAGATTGTTTTTACTCTCTAGTGTTCGCACCGGTTGCCCGCACGCCGGGGCAACGGCCGCGCGGCGGGCCGCTCCTACAGTCCGCTCGTGGCCGCGCCCTTGTCCTTGCTTTCGCCGGCCACGGCATCCTTCGCCACGCCGTCCACAGCTGGCGCGCCGCCACCAGAAGCGTTCTGGCCGTGAGCGGCGTCATGGCGGGCAGTGCCAGCATCCTCGGGTGGCCGCGCGACGCCGCTGTCGTGGGTCGGCGCCGCATCGGTGCTGCTGCCCTCGGGTTCGCCGGTGACGCCATGGTCACCGCGTTCGGCGGATCCCGGTTCCTCGCGCTGCGGTTTGACCGGGCCGAAGACCTCGCTGCGGATGCGCTGCAGGGCGTCCTCGAGGATGGCCCGCAAGTCATCCATGGCTCCCTCGCCGAGCGCACCCGCCTGCCGAATGGCCCGCAGGACCTCGTTACGGAATTCACCGGCAAGCGCTTCGAAGTCACGGTGGCCGGCGTCGGGGCGGTGCCGTCGGCCAGGCCAGTCCGTCCAGTTGGTCCAGCCGGCCCAGTCCTGCCATCCCGGCCCGCTCCGGTCACGGCGCGCCTGTTCGGCCCGCTCTTCTTGATCTTGCCGCGTTGACCCGCCGGGCCGTCCGCCCGCCGCAGCGCGGGCCTGTGCGCTCGTCTCGCCGCGGCCCTGCCTCTCGCCGCGGGCCTGCAGCAGTTCCTCCCTGACCTGGCGTGCTCGCTCGTGTGCCTCGTCGCGCGTCTGGCGCGCCTGCTCGTGCGCTGACCGTTTGCCTTCCTTGTGCACTTCCCGGGTGGCCCAGGTGAGCTCCTCGCGCAGGCTACGCACGGTCTCCCTGACATCCTCCTTCACCTCACGGGCGATGCCGCTCACCGATTCGGTGATCTCACGCTCCAGGTCGTCGAGTTCGTCGAGGCGACGGTTGATCTCTTCGCGGCCCTTGTCCGTAATCCGGTAGATCTTGCGCCCGTCCTCCTCGTCGTGAGTCAGCAGGCCCTCCTCCTCGAGCCGGGCGAGGCGGGGATAGATCGTGCCAGGCGACGGCGAGTACACGCCCATGAAACGGTCCTGGAGGAGCCGGATCACTTCGTACCCATGTCTGGGCGCCTCGTCGAGCAGCTTGAGTAGGTAAAGCCGCAGCCGCCCGTGCCCGAACACCGGGCTCATAGTGCCTCCTCCGTACCAACCCTGGACCGCTCCCCGTCCGTGGCTGCCGTCCGCCGCAGCAAGGTCACCGCTCCGGACACCGTGCTGACGGACAACCGGGCGTCACCAGATCCGAGTGTTCCAGCCACCCCGCCACCGCCTGGTTTGCGGTCGCTGCCGAGCCCCTCGAAGGCGGTGTCTACGCGGCCAGAAGCCGACCGCAGGTCGATGCTGGCGCTAGCGCTGGCAGGCAACCGCACGGCCACTTCACCGGATACGGTCGCGGCTTGCACGCTGGCGCCAGAAGCGAGGTCGACGTCGGCAGTGATCTTTCCGTTGACGGCCTTCGCATCCAGCTTGCCGAGCGATCCACCGGCGATGGTCAGGTCCCCCGAGACCGTCTTGAAAGTAACGTCGCCATCCACATCCTGCGCTTCGAGGTCGCCGGAGATGGTATTGGCGTCCACATTGCCTGTCACGCCGTCCATTGTGATCCCCCCGGACACGCTCTTGATCGAGGTCCGTGCGGCCATCCCAGATACCACGGCGGTCGCATTTACGATGCCGAGCTGCAACGGGCAGTCCTTCGGCACGGTGACGGCGACGGTTGCCGAGTGCCGCTGCGGGCGCAGCCAGCCGAGCAGGCCGTCCAAGGTCATGTCCTCATATGTGATCGTCAGGATGCCTGCCTCGTGCGTGACGAGTAGGGGTTGTCCGGAAACCGACTCGACGTCGAGGCGGGGTGCGTCCTCGGCGGCGAGGACGGCGACTGAGCCCGACACCAGCCGGATCCTGAGAGCGACCGCTCCGTCAAAGGTCAGGCTGGTCGGCGAGTCGATCATCCACCGCGCCATCTCGGGCTCCTTTCATCGCGGCAGAGCGCCTCTGCACGTGCATCACTAAGAATACGATATATCGCGTTCATCCAAAGTCAAACTCGAGATGCATCGCGATTGCGCGACCAGCACGCTGTGCACCAGTCGCGCGCCGCCACGCAGCGCCGCCATCCCCCGCGCAGCGCCGCCACGCAGTTCCTCCACGCCCCCGCGCGGTGCCGCCACGTGCCGCCACGCAGCGCGGCGCCGCCACGTGCCGCCACGTGCCGCCGCGCAGCGCCGCCGCGCGGCTGCTCGCCGCCCTCGGTTGCCACGGCTCAGCGATAGCGCACATGACGCTGAGCGCTGGCGCGTGGCGCTGGCGGGCTGCGGCTAGATCACTGGTCGTCGAGGCGGGCCAGCCAGGTGGCCAGCCGGTCGACCGGATCCTCGAATCCGGGATGAAGATCGACGAACTCGCGCAGCCGTTCGGCCAGCCACCACAGGCTCACTTCCTCGTCGCCGCGCCGCTTGGCAAGCTCCTCGATGCCGCGATCGGTGAAGTACATCTCAGACCGCTGCGCCAGCGTTGGGGGCAAAGGCAGCCTCGATCAGCGCGCGCTGCTCCGCCGCGTGCATGTTGGCCGAGCCCACCGCGGGTGCCGAACTTGCCTGCCGTGACACCCGGGCGATCGGCCGGCCCAGCTGACTGGGAAGCTTGAGGCCGACACTCGGCCACGCGCCCATGTTGGCAGGCTCCTCCTGCACCCACACGAGTTCGTGCGCGTCGGGGTAGGCGGCCAGACCGGCTTTCAGTTCCTCGACCGGCAATGGATACAGGCGTTCAACCCGCATGATCGCCGTCGTGTCCGCACCGCTCGACGCGCGATGCCTGGCCAGGTCATAAAACACCTTGCCGGAGCACAGCAGCACCCGCCGGACCGACGCGGGGTCGGGTTCGGCCGGGTCGCGCACGAGCGGGCGGAAGGTGCCGGTGGTGAAATCGGACCCGGTGGACGCTGCTGCCTTGAGCCGCAGCAGCGATTTCGGCGTGAACACAACGAGCGGCTTACCCCGGCGGGACAGCGCCTGCCAGCGCAGCAGATGGAAGTAGTTGGCCGGGGTAGACGGCTGCGCGACGGTCATGTTGTCCTGCGCGCACAGCCCGAGGAAGCGCTCGATCTTGGCGGACGAGTGGTCGGGACCCTGCCCCTCGTAGCCGTGCGGAAGGAGCAGCACGACGCTCGAACGCTGGCCCCACTTCTGCTCGCCGGAGCTGATGAACTCGTCCACAATTGACTGCGCGCCGTTGACGAAGTCGCCGAACTGTGCTTCCCAGCACACCAGCGCATCGGGCCTGGCAACGGAGTAGCCGTATTCGAAGCCCATCGCCGCGAACTCAGACAGCAGCGAGTCGTACACGTAAAGCTTGGTCGTCCCGCGGTCGAACTGCTTGAGCGGGACGTGCTCGGCACCGGTATGCCGATCCACCAGCACCGCGTGCCGCTGGCCGAACGTGCCCCGCCGCGTGTCCTGGCCGACAAGCCGCACCGGGTGGCCGTCGAGGAGCAGCGAGCCGATGGCCAGAGTCTCGCCGGTGCCCCAGTCGATCGCGTCCTCCGCGACCCCGGCCGCGCGGCGCTGCAGCAATGGCCGCAGGCGCGGGTGCACGCTGAACCCGTCTGGCAGGTTGAGCTGCGTGTCGATGACCCGCTTGATGGTTTCCTCTGTGATCGCCGTGGCTACCGTCTGGTGGTCGATCCGCTCCTGCGCCTCCGGCTGCGGCCTGATCACCGCGCCGGGCTCGACCGGCCGCTTGGTCGCCTCGTGGGTCTCGGTGAACGCGCGCTCCAGTTGCTGCTGGTAATCCTTGAGCGCGTGCTCGGCTTCTTCCATGGTGATGTCGCCGCGGCCGATCAGCGACTCGGTGTAGAGCTTGCGCGTGGATCTCCTGGCGTCGATCAGGTCGTACATGAGCGGCTGGGTGAAGGACGGGTTGTCCGTCTCGTTGTGCCCGCGACGGCGGTAGCAGACGAGGTCGATGACCACGTCCTTCCTGAACGCCTCCCGGAACTCGAAGGCCAGCCTGCCGACCCGGACCACCGCCTCGGGATCGTCGCCGTTGACGTGGAAAATCGGCGCCTGGATCATACGCGCCACGTCGGTGCAGTAGACGGTTGACCGCGAGTGCTGCGGCGCGGTGGTGAAGCCCACCTGGTTGTTCACCACGATGTGCACGGTGCCGCCGGTGCGGTAGCCGCGCAGCTGCGACAGGTTAAGCGTCTCGGCGACGACGCCCTGGCCAGCGAAGGCCGCGTCACCATGGATCAGCACGGGCAGCACGGTGAATCCGGGCTCGCCCTTGTCGATGACGTCCTGCTTGGCCCTTACGACACCCTCGAGTACGGGGTCGACCGCCTCGAGGTGGCTCGGGTTAGCGACAAGCGATGCCCGCAGCCTGGTCCCGCCGGCCGTCACGAAGTCGCCGTCCGCGCCGAGATGATATTTGACGTCGCCCGAGCCGTGCGCGGTACGCGGATCGAGGTTGCCCTCGAATTCCTGGAAGATTTGTGCGTACGACTTGCCGACGATGTTCGCGAGCACGTTGAGCCTGCCGCGATGAGTCATGCCGATCACGGCCTCCTCCAGGCCTTGCTCGGCCGCCTCGGTGAGGACCGCGTCGAGCAGCGGGATCAGTGACTCGGCTCCCTCCAGGGAGAACCGCCGCTGGCCTACGAACTTCGTCTGGAGGAACATTTCGAACGCCTCGGCCACGTTGAGCCTGCTCAGAATGCGCAACTGCTCGGCGTGGCCGGGGCTCCCGTGCGGCCGCTCGACCCGGGCCTGCAGCCAGGCCCGCTCCTCGGGATTCTGGATGTGCATGTACTCGATGCCCACCGTGCGGCAGTACGAGTCGCGCAGCACCCCGAGTATCTCGCGCAGCGGCATCAGCGGCTTGCCGCCGAAGCCCCCGGTGGCGAACTCACGCTCAAGGTCCCACAGGGTCAGGCCGTGCTCGTTGATGTCGAGATCAGGGTGCCTGCGCTGGCGGTACTCCAGCGGATCGGTATCGGCCATGAGGTGACCGCGCACCCGGTACGCGTGGATCAGCTCGTGCACCCGGGCGGACCTGGCGATGTCATCCTCGTGCCCGGCCGGGATGTCCTGCACCCAGCGGATCGGTTCGTACGGAATCCGCAGTGCCTGGAAGATCTGGTCATAGAAACGGTCCGCGCCGAGCAGCAGCCCGTGGATGCGGCGCAGGAACTCCCCGGACTGCGCCCCCTGGATGACCCGGTGATCGTAGGTCGAGGTGAGCGTCATGGCCTTGCTGATCGCCAGCCGTGACAGCGTCTCGGCCGACGCGCCCTGGTAGGAAGCGGGGTACTCCATGGCGCCGACGCCGACAATGCAGCCCTGGCCGGGCATCAGCCGCGGCACCGAATGCTCGGTGCCGATGGTCCCCGGGTTGGTGATGCTGATCGTCGTGCCTGCGAAGTCGGTCACTTGCAGCTTGCCCGCCCGCGCCTTGCGGACGACGTCCTCATACGCCATCCAGAACTGGCGGAAATCAAGTTTCTCCGCGGCCTTGATGTTCGGCACGAGCAGCTGCCGTGATCCGTCAGCTTTCTGTACGTCGATCGCGAGGCCCAGGTTGACGTGCTCAGGCTGGGTAAGGGTCGGCTTGCCGTCGACCTCGGCGAAGGACGCGTTCAGCTCCGGCATCGTCATGAGCGCGCGGACGATGGCGAAACCGATGAGGTGCGTGAAGGACGCCTTGCCGCCGCGGCCGCGCTTGAGGTGGTTGTTGATGACGATGCGGTTGTCGATGAGCAGCTTGGCTGGCACCGTGCGCACGCTGGTCGCGGTGGGTACGGACAGGCTCGCCGCCATGTTGAGCGCGGTGCGTGCCGCCGCGCCGCGCAGCCGGATCTCCGCGGCGCCGGCCCGCACCTGCGGTTCCGCAGCCTTGGTCGCGGTCCCCGCGGCCGCGCCAGCCGGGACGGCAAATGGGGCGCCAGCCGGGGCGGTGGAGGGCGCGGCTGCAGCGCCCGATGGGGCGGTGGAGGGCGCAGCCGCCGCGGCCGACGGCGCGGCGGCCGGGGCAGCCGCGGGGGTCGCCCTTGGCGCAGCCCGCTGCGGGGCCTGGCGGTCGGCGGCGGGAGCCGCGGATGGCGCCGCCCGTCCAGCTTCCTGCTGCCGGGATGCCTGCGCACGAGGCGCCCGCCCGCCCGTTGCCTGTCCGCCCGTTGCCTGTCCGCCCGTTGCCTGCCCGCCCGTTGCCTGCCCGCCGGTTGCTCGCGCACCGGTGGCTGCGGGCCCCCGCGGCTGATCGGCGGCCTCGGCTGGCCCGCTCACCTCGGCCCGGCCCGGGCCGGCCGCGGCCGTGCCGTCGGGCTTGTAGTCGGCGAAGAAGTTCCACCATGCCCGGTCGACTGACTGCGGATCGTCCAGGTAGCTCTGGTAGAGCTCGTCCACAAGCCATTGGTTCGGTCCGAAATTGGCATTGGCTGGGGGTTCGTGCGGCTGTTGCCCGTCCTGGTGGCTGACTGTCCCTGTTGCGCCGGTCCCGCCACGGCGCCCTGCTGACGTGGTGAGATCCGCGTGTGCGCGGGGCGGATCAGAAGACACGGCGGACATCGCCCTCTTCCAGGAGTCTGTGTCGCTAGCCGCCAACAAGGCTACCCGCCCAAAGGTTCACGGTTGCCCCAGACGGTGCTTGCCGCAGGCCACCACCACCGCCCCTGAGCGGCGTAGCTCCGCGCGGCCGTTCGGCATCCTGTTCGCGGCTGTACGTGCGGGCACCGGCACCGCCCGCACCGGCACCGCCCGCACCGGCGCCTCTCGCACCGGCGCCTCTCGCACCGGCACCGCCCGCACGGGCACCGCCCGCACCGGCACCGCCCGCACGGGCGGCCGCCCGCACCGGCACCGCCCGCACGGGCACCGCCCGCACGGGCACCGCCCGCACCCGCGCCTCTCGCACCCGCAGCGGCCCGCGGGCGCGGCCCGACCCGAAGCCGTATGCGGGTGTAAGACAGCGTTTGCGTAGCTCTTACCTGTCGCGTGATACCACTGGAGGCGCCGGCCGAGCTGGCCCCGCGAGCCGCACCCAGGAGGAGCAGATGGCGGAGCTGAGGTTCGACGGGCGTGTCGCGATCGTGACAGGTGCCGGACTGGGCCTCGGCCGCTCGCACGCGCTCGATCTCGCCGCGCGTGGCGCGAAGGTTGTCGTCAACGACCTCGGTGGCGCCCTCGACGGGACGGCTGCGTCGAGCGGGCCGGCCAGCGACGTGGCAGAGGAGATCCGCAAAAGCGGCGGCGCGGCGGTGCCCAACAGCGCGAATGTCGCCACAGCCGAGGGGGCTCGGCGAAAATGGGTCTCATCGGGCTGACCAAGACGCTCGCCATGGAGGGGGCCAAGTACGGCATCAAGGTGAATGCGATCGCTCCTGTCGCCTTCACCAGGATGACAGCCGACCTGTTCCTGCCGGAGCTTGCGGACAGGCTCGGGCCGGAGTTCGTGACGCCCCTTGTCTGCTATCTCGCCCACGAGGAGTGCGCGTCCTCCGGCCAGGCTTATTCGGTCGCGGGTGGCCGGGTGGCCCGGGTGTTCGTGGCGGAGGGCCCCGGCTGGGTTAAGCAGGCTGGCCTGACGGCCGAGGACGTGCGCGACGCCTGGGAGCAGATCAACGCGGAGCAGTCGCAGATCGTGCCGGCCGACGTGGCGGAGCAGGCCGCGGCGTTGTTCGGCGCTTTGCAGGGCTGACCGGGCACGCCGTGGCCGCGACCCAGCGGGTGCCGCGGCGAGCCCAGCCGTCGCCGTAGGCCGACGGCTCCAATACCGCTGCATAACGGCTGCCGCGGTGAGTTCGGGCCCAGCGGAGGGTTTCGGCCAAACTGTGGGTTCAGGCCAAGCTGTGGGTTGAGGCCAAACGGTCGGTTCAGGCCAAACGGTCTGTTCAGGCCAAACGGTCGGTCCAGGCCAAACGGTCGGTCCAGGCCAAACGGTGGGTTCAGCCCAACGGTGGGTTCAGGCCAACGGTGGGTCAGGCGACGGGAGGGCAGCGTGGAACGCCAAATCAAGCTTGACGGATGCGTGAACTTTCGCGACGCGGGTGGATACGAGGTCAGCCGGGGAAACAATGTGGCCCGCCCGCCGAACCGGCCCGGGGAGCGACACCTCGCAACCCCCCGTCAGTCGAGGATCCGGTGGCGGCGGCTGTTCCGCAGCGACGCGCTGAACGAGCTGAGTTCTGCTGACGTCGCGTTGCTCACCAACGTCTTGCGCATAACGACGGTGGTTGACCTGCGCACCGATTATGAGCGGCAGCACGACGGCGGCCACCCGCTCGAGCGGACCGACGTCGAGATCATCAACGCGCCGCTGCTGACCGAGCAGAACGCGGCGGCGGTGGACAGTCCTGGCCTGATGCTCGCCGAGCGGTATTTACGGATGCTCGAACTCGCGGGGGAGCCGCTGGTGCGGGCGGTCACGGCGGTAGCGCAGGCGCCCGGTCCGGTGATCGTGCACTGTGCCGCGGGCAAGGACCGCACCGGGCTGGTCATCGCCGCCATCCTCGGCGTGCTCGGTGTCGGCGATGACGACATCGTCGCCGATTACACGCTGACCAGGGAAAACCTGGCCGCTATTGGGCAGCGCCTCGCCAGGCGCGGCGAGAACCAGCCCGCGGCTCCTGACGTTGTGATTCAGGCTCCGGCCGCGGCGATGCGCGAGGTGATCGCTGGTCTTCGGGACATGTATGGCTCGGTGGGCGCTTTCCTCGCCGGCGCCGGGGTCGGCCACCTCGTGGTTGACGAGCTCGCAGCCGCCCTCGTCGAGCCGCACTGATGCGACAGCGATGCCCAGGCTCGGCCGCGGCCGGGCGCCGTGCTCGCAACGAGGGGCCGCCGTGCTCGCTACGAGGGGCCGCCGTGCTCGCACGCTGGGCCGAGGAAGGCATCCGCCCAGTTGAAGAAGCAGCACCCCGGGGGAGGATTCTTACCCTGGGTCACGAGGCCTGTTCTCGCTGCGATGTATGCCTCGCGTTTAGCATGTTTTTCCGGAGGTGGCGCACCGTGCGTGAGTTCGGTGAACTCGAAAGCGCGATCATGGATGTCATGTGGGCGGCCGACCGTCCTTACGTGGTCCGTGAGGTGCGCGAGCGCATGCGATATGAAAAGCCCGTGGCATATACGACCGTTATGACGGTCATGGGCATCCTTTACCGCAAGGGCGTGCTGCTGCGGGAGAAGAATGGCCGGGCGTGGCGGTACTGGCCCGCAGAGAGCCGGGAAGAGCATGACGCCAGGCTCATGGTCGAGGTGCTCCACTCGGGCGGCGACTGCTCCGTGACCATGCGCCGTTTCCTCGAGTCGGTTAGCGATGAGAGCCTTGCGAGCCTGAGCGAGGCCATGCGCGACGTCATATCCACCCGCGCGGCATCCTGATTGCTCAGCTTCCCTTCGTGCCGCCGAACTCGCCCCTACCCGGTAGCCTCCGCTCGTTACCGGTAGCCGACCCGGGCCGGCCTCCGCTGCTTTCCGTGCATCCCGGCTCAGTCGGCGTCCGCCGCTTCCCCGGTAGCCGGTGCCCCGGTCCGGCAGCTCTCCCGTTGCCGGTGCCCACGCCCGCTTCTTCCCGGCAGCGGAGGCCGCTGCGCCGGTACGATCGGCGCGGCAAGTGTCTGTTATGGGCGGGCCGTGGGGCCCGGCTAGGCACCGGCTGACCGCCGGAAGGACAAGGGCAAACGGTGGACGCAACGGGAACCCCCCAGGATGACCTGCCGAGCGTGCGGCCGGACGACAGCGCCGGGCACCAGTCGGCCGCGGTCACTGACGTGCGGGTGTTCCCACCGTTGCCGGGTGCCGACGCGGCCGCCAGGGCAGGCGCGCAAGCCGGGGCCGCAGCGGGCGCGTACTCGCTAGCGCCCGGCCACGGCGGCGCACCGGAATTCGGCGCAGGAGGAGCCGTAGCCGACGACTACAACTACGGCACGGGCTCGGGCTACGGCCCCGGGAACGGCGATCCGGGGGACAGCGGTTTAGGATACGGGAACGCGGCGCCGCCGCCTGCTGGTCACGAGGCCAGAACTGCTGCAGGCCCGCAGGCCGGGCCCGCGCCAGTCGGCGGTTCTACCGCGGGCCTGGCGGAGCCGCCACCGGTTGTCGGCCCGACGCCCGCACTCCGCGGCTTGCCTGGTGGGCCAGGCATTGAACCGGCCGCGGAC
This sequence comes from Streptosporangiaceae bacterium, assembly GCA_035517695.1. Taxonomy (GTDB): domain Bacteria; phylum Actinomycetota; class Actinomycetes; order Streptosporangiales; family Streptosporangiaceae; genus DATFVJ01. The sequence continues at coordinate 30,174 of DATIYI010000254.1, read as the reverse complement.
GAAACCGGGCAGGCCAGACCAGCCGCGAGCCGCCCCCAGGCCGCCGGATCCATGTGGCAGCAGGCCCAGCGCCTCTGGAGCCACTCGGGCATCGCCTGGCAGCGGCCAGTTTCCGACCGGGAGCCCGCCGAGGCGGAGTGGGAACGCATCCAGTCGGCAAGGAAACCGCCGGGCAACCGGCGCGGACGCGGCGGCGCTGCGCAGGTCGGACCGGCGCATGGTGCGCCGCGCGGCCGCGCGGGGCGGCGCGGGATCGGCGACCGCACGCTTGTCATCGGTGTCGCGATGATCCTGGTCATCGCCGTGCTCGCAGCCGCCGGATACGTGATCAGCGGTGCGCATGCCGGGGGCAACCCGACCGTTCAGCAACAGCCGCGGCCGCGTCCGGGCTCCCAATACCCGTCGGCCGCCCTCGCGGGCGCCGACTTCACGACATCCCAGTCGTTGGCCGGGCGTGGCGTCTTCCAATCCTTGAGCGCCGTCGCAAGCTATGGCATGACCGTTGTCGCCGCAGGCGTGCAGACCGGCACAGGGATCAGCCGCACGCAGTTCTTCGTCTCCACCGACGCGGGCCGCACGTGGCATCTCGCACCGGTGGTGGCATCGGACGGAGGTCAGCCACCCACGGCGCAGGTGCCGTCCGCGATCGCGGCAGGCCCTGCGGGCTGGCTCGCGCTCGGGTCCGGGGTGTCCTGGACCGCCGCAACCGGCAGGTCGTGGCGGTTGTCCAAGGCGCCCGGCTTGCCGATGGTCGCCGGTGACCGGGTGCTCACGGTAACGGCGACCGCGACCGGTTTCCTTGCCGCGGGGTCCGCCTCGAGCGGCGGGATCACCACTCCCGTCATCTGGACGTCGCCGAATGGGATCGACTGGCAGCGGGTCGCCGGCGCACAGTTGCGCCTGCCCGCAGCTGGCGCCGTAGGAGCGGTTGTGCGCGCCGCGGCCCACTCCGGCAACATCGTCATCGCCGCGCCGGTGACCACGACGGTGCGGACAGACACGGGCGGAAGACCCCGCGTCCGTCACCGCACCGCGACAGACCTGTGGCAGAGCGCGGACGGCGGCCTCACCTGGACCCAGGTGCGGGTGCCGGTGAGCCATGGAGCGGTCGACACCATCAGCGCCCTCGCGTCGTCAGGCGCCGGATTCGTCGTGGTCCGTCCCGGCAGCACGAGCGTGGCCGGTCCCGAGGCCGTTATCTACTCCGCCACGACCGGCTGGACCTGGAGTTACACGGGGCGGATCACGGCTGGCAGTAACGCGAACCTACGGTCGATCGCCGCGGCGGGCAGCGATCAGGGAGCGGTCATTTCCGCGACCGCGAACGGCGGGAACCTCGTCGCCTACCGGAGTGCGAGCGGTCAGTCGTGGCAGCGTGTGGTCGGCTTAAGCAGCATCGCCGCGACGTCGCTTTCTGGCCCGGCTCTTTCTGGCCCGGCTCTTTCTGGCCCGGCTGTTTCTGGCCCGGCTGTTTCTGGCCTGGCTGTTTCTGGCCTGGCTGTTTCTGGCCTGACCGTCGTGCCGGGCGGCAATGTGGTGGCCGCGGGTTCGACGACGATGCCCGCTGGTAGCAAGGGCTTCCTCGCCGTGGCCGGGTCCAGCCCGGTAGTCGTGAACCTGGCGAGGATCCCAGGAGATTCGTTTCCGGAGCGGTCGGTCACCGCGATCGCCGTGGCCCCCAGCCTGGAGGTAGCGGCGGGGAGCGCGAACGGCCAGCCCGCGGTCTGGTCCACGCCGCCAGGCGGCGCCTGGTCGCGTGCCGCGGGAGCAGCGCCAGGGGTGTTCGACCGACCCGGGGTGGCCACGCTGACCAGCGTCACCGGCGGCAAGAGCGGCTGGCTCGCGGTCGGCGGATCGGCCAATGCCGCGCAGAACCCGATCGTGTTGTTCTCGCCGGACGGTCACACTTGGCGCGCCGCTGACGGGGCAAAGGCGTTCGCCCAGAGGGGCGCGAGCGCGAGCGCGGCGGGCTCCGATGGCTCGCGATACGTCGTCGTCGGTGACCGGGCCATGCGGGGACACGTGATCGCCGCGGCCTGGTGGTCGGCTGGGCTCGGCAAATGGAATAGGGCTGCCGGCGCGGGCAGCGGCGCGCTTGACGGCGCGGGGGCGCGCCGCATGTTCGGCGTCGCCGCCGGTCCATTCGGTTTCGTCGCGGTCGGCCAGCACGGCGCCGTGCCCGCTGCCTGGACATCGCCAGACGGCCGCGCCTGGCGGCTGATTGATTTGCCCGCCGTCGTCGGCGCGAGCAGCGCGTATCTCAGGTACGTGACCGCGTCGGGCAACAGGCTTGTCGCGATAGGCACCATCTTCCGGGCCGGCGGGCGCGCACCGCTGCTCGCGGTTTCCGTTAACGGCGGCCTGACCTGGCGCGAGGTCAGCACCCACCTGCCCGCCGCCGCCACCTTGACCGGTGTGACGGCAACGGGCAGCGGCTTTGTCGCCGTCGGCACGATCGGCGCACCTAACCGTCTAGACGTTGTCATGCTGTCCTCGGCGGACGGCACGGCATGGAGCGTGGCAGTGCCGTCGGGTACCGGGCTGTCAGGCCCAGGGGCCCAGGAGATCACCGCGCTCACGAGCACGCGCGGCAAGTTGCTCGGCGCGGGCTTCACCGCCACCGCTACGACGGAGGACCCGACATTGTGGATCGCCCCGCCAACTCCCGCTGTCGCCAGGCGCACTCAAGACGCTCCGGGATCATGAAACGGGTGGGGATGGGCGGGCGATAACCGTCAATGAATGCGGCAGAACGTGACGAATAGTGCATGCTGCCTGTCAACATGTGGCAAATCATGGGCAAGGGATCCGGTGCGGCCCGCGGACGAGTGGCGCGACGTGCGCATTCCCGGTGGCTAAACGCCATCCGTCCAGCCGCACCCGCACCGCCCGCCGCCTGCGCCGGCGACGTGTAGGCGCCGTGTTCATGCGGCGCGGGTTGAGGCGATGCGGGTTCAGGCGATTCGGGTTCAGCCGATGCGGGTCAGGCGATGCGGGTCAGGTCGGCGTACCAGCGACGCTGCCCCTCGGAGTGGATCTTGTCCAGCCGCCAAGTCTGCCCAGCAATCTCGAAGGTCTCCCCCTCGTGCAGTGCGACCTCAGACTCCTCAGAGTCCTTCTCCCAGACCGTGATCTCAATCCGGGCCGCTTCGGTATCTGTGGCGGGGAACGCGTAGCTGCCGCCAAAGCTGGCGCCCTTGTAACGCCTGACTACGCCTTGCGATACCTGGATCTGCACTCCGATGTCTGACACGTATTTTCCTCACCTCAAGGTGGTGTAGTCCCGTTCCATGTTGGCTATGTACTCTGTCGGGGTCATCGGCTCAGGCTGCTTACGATTCCAGGGGTTGCGCAGCGTGACCTTGTCGCATGCCACTGCGACGACTTCGTAGGCATGAGCGGGTTCCAGGTTGTGCGGAAGCCTCTCACCGTCGTGTACCCGGGAGCGGGAGGCGGCAAGTATCGGTTTCCGGTCGCGTAGTTGGCGGGCAAAGACGGCTGCAAGTTGACCCGCCTCGTCTGGCGACTGGCGCACAATGGACTCTCTGCCAGTTATCTGAGTCAGAAGCTCGGCCCGATCCCAGCTTGTCGAGCCTTGGTTGAGCCTCGTGTATCCGTGTGGCGGTGGACCCGTCCGGGGGTTCTTAACCGTGTGACGGTCGTCCGACTCGCACAGATAGCGCCACGATTGTGCCCACTGTTCCCGTCGGCTGGGTGTCCACGTCTGATCCACGCCAGCTATTGCCTTCTCCAGTACCGGTGCCCATGCCGCCTCTGTCGGCTGTGCGAACGCCGATTCGTCCGGGCTGGTATCGAATACGGGGAGAGTCGGCGTCACGGTTAGCTCGATCATCTGGCCGGTGGGCGCCGCGCCGTCAGGTGACCACTGGGCTTCGTTTAGCCGGACCTTGTAGGTGCCGTCGGGCTGTTCGGCGATTCTGTCGCCGATGTCGGCGGGCCGGTGAGCGGCAACCGCTCCGAGCGTGGCGACGACACCGCAGTCCCCCAGCCAGCCTTGCTCGGCTTGCCCCCGCTCCGGCTTTCCGATCAGGCACGGTACACGCGTGCCGTCGGGGCGCTGGAGTGGCGTGCCGTACCGGTCGGGCGGCTCGCGATCATCAAAGTGGTCTTGGAAGGAGGGGTGGTCGATATGGGGGTGTAATCGGTCGGCGCGGATGTGGTCGGGTGGGGGTGGCTTGGCGTCGAGGCGGTCGTCGGGGCAGGGGCGGGTGTCGTGCTCGGGGCGGTCGCGGTGCCAGCGGAGGTAGGCGCGACCGGCGTCGTCGGGGAGGGCGCCTGCGGGGCGGGGGACTCCGGCAAGCCAGCGGGGGTCGATGTCGTCGGCGGCGGAGTCGGCGGCGGTAACGCTGCGGTCGGTGTCGTGGGCGAATCGGGGCGAGGGCTTGCGGCTGTCGGCGGGCGGTTCGGCTGGCCGCTCGGCTGCGGCCGGATGCCGGGTGTCGTTGTGGCGGCGGCCGGTGCTGGTGTCCTGGTGGTGGTCGGCGCTGCGCAGGGTGTCGGAGCGGCTGTCGGTGCGGGCGCCGCCGGGTGCCCGGCCGGGCCGGTCGCGGGGTTGTGGGGTACCGGTGTCCGGGGTGGCGACGTTCGGGTTGCCGTAGAGGGCGCGCATCCGCTCGGCTCCGCTTCGCGGGGGGCCGGGCCGGCTCGTCTCGGCGGGACCGTGACGTGTGTCCGCCGCGCGGCGGGCCGTGTCAGCGGGGCGGGGCGTGTCGGCGGGGCGGGGCGTGTCCGCGGAGCGGCGGGGCGTGTCGGCGGGGCGGGGCGTGTCCGCGGAGCGGCGGGGTATCTGATCAGGCCGCGACCGTGTCGGGGCCGGGCGGCGGGACGACTCAGCGGACCGGCTCGGCGTCTCGCCGATTGGGTGAGCGCCCACCGCGTCACCGTGGTCCTTGCCCGGTGACCTGTTGCGTAACTCCGCCACGTGGTCATCTCATCACGGCTCAGGGCCGGGAGGCAGCCCAAGCGAGAAGTTCCGCTCCCTCCCCCAATTCCTCGCGCTGAGCGTTCTGCGAAGTCCCAGTCGCACCCGGGAAGCTCAACGAGAACCTTGCGCCCATGCGGCGGCAGTAGTGCTCGTTGCCGCGCCCTGACGCGGGATCCGCGCGGTGCTCGTTCGGCCACGTTACTGTGCGGGTCCGCCGAGCAGGTCGGGGCGCCGGTGCTGCAGGCAGGGGAGCATGGCACGGACCTTGTCGGTTAGGCCGGTGTCGATGTTCCCGGCCGCGACGGCGGGCCATGAGCCGAGGTCGAGCCTCACCGTGCCCATCGGGTCGACCAGCATGCTCCGGCCGACGCCGGTCGGCGCATTCACCCGGGGTGCTTGCAGGTCGGGTACCTGCCCAGCGGCGGCCACCCACACCGTGTTCTCGATCGCCCGCGCTCGTACGAGCGTGACCCAGTGCTCCTCCTTGAACAGCCCGGCACCCCACGCGGCGATCACGACGAGAAGCTGAGCACCCGCCGCTGTAAGCGCCCGAGCGAGTTCGGGGAACCGGATGTCGTAACAGGTGATGAGCCCGACCCGCAGGCCGTCGAAATCGGCGACCACCGCCTCGGCGCCCGGCGCGACAAGGTCGGACTCCCGCTGGCCGAGCGCGTCGAACATGTGGATCTTGCGGTAGGCCGCGCGGCGCTGGCCCCGGGAGTCGTAACCAACGGCGGTATTGTGCACCAGTCCGCCTGGGGCTGGCTCGAACACACCCGCGATGAGCGCGATCCCATGATCGCGCGCAGCCGACGCAAGCGCGGCCCCGAACGGCCCATCGAGTGGCTCGGCAGCGCCACGAAGATCCGAGCCAAAGCGAACCTGAGTCGCCTCGGGGAAGACCGCGAGGTCGGCGCCTTCCGCCGAGGCCTGCGACATGGCATCCTTCACGCGGGCCAGGTTGACGGCAGAGTCGCCGGAAACCGGGATCTGGCAGAGCGCGACGCGCATGCGGCCAGCCTATGCGGTTCGTGCGCAGCCGCGGCCGATCTTGGCATCTGCTCGTCGTCATGCGCCGGCGTAGGCTGGCGCAGATGGATGACGCGCCAGGCACTCGATCCGCCCGTCCTGACCTGACCGGCCCTGACCTGACCGGCCCTGACCTGACCGGCCCTGACCTGACCGGCCCTGACGCAGCCGACGCTGACCTCGCCGCGCAGGCCCGGGCCATCGAAGCCACCGCTGCGGCTTTGTACCGTGAGCTCGGCGCGAGCGGCGCCAATATGGCGTTCTCGCCCGTCTCCATCGCGATCGCGATGGAGACGGCGATGCTCGGCGCGCGCGGCGAGACAGCAGCAGAGCTTGCCAGGTTCCTCACCCTGACCGCTGTGTCGGAACCCGCGGTGGGTCTGCGCGGGCTTGCCGCGCTGCTGGTGTCCGCGGCGGGAGCTGACGGCGCCGATGCTCCGGCCGAGCTGACCTTCGGAATGCCGAACACCCTTTGGGTACAGTCGGGCCTGCCGCTGCAGCCCGAGTTCCGTCGCGCGCTGGCCGGCCTTCCTGGCATTTCCGTACATGAAGCTGACTTCCGCGGGGCGGCCCGCGCCGTCCTGCGGGAGATCAACGAGCTGATTGCTCAGCAGACAGCCGGAAAGATCAAGGATCTGCTCGCAGCTGGCATGATCGGCCCGCTCACGCGCCTTGTACTGGCCAATGCCATCTACCTCAAGGCGCCATGGGCGGATCCATTCCCAGCCCGTGCGACGAGTGACGAGCCGTTCTACCTTGCGGGCGGTGACACGGTAACGGTCGCCATGATGCGCCTGACGCATCGGCTGGGTTACGCCCGACGTGACGGCTGGCAGTCGGTGCTGCTGCCCTATGCGGGCGGGAAGCTCGCCATGGCGGTTGTGCTACCTGACGGGCCGATCGGCCCGCTGCGCGAGCAGATCGCCGCTGCGGGCCTGCGCGGCCTGCTCCGCGGCGCGCGCCAGACCCGGGTCAGGCTCGGGCTGCCCCGATTCCGGGTAACCGCGCAGTTCGAGCTCGCCAACGTGCTGCGCGGGCTCGGCGTGGTGGCCGCATTCACCGACGCGGCCGACTTCAGCGGCATCACAGCGGCCGAGCCACTGACGATCAGCGCGGTCGCGCACAAGGCTTACATCGACGTCGACGAGCAGGGAACCGAGGCGGCGGCCGCCACGGCGATCGGTTTTGCCCGCGCGATGGCGGTGCCGCCGCAGCAGCCTGTGGTCCTGACCGTTGACCGGCCGTTCCTTTTCGCCATCACCGAGCGTGTGACGGGCGCGCCGCTTTTCCTCGGGCAGGTGACGAACCCGGCGCTTCGCTGACCAGTGCCGGCGCCGCCGCCCAGTCCAGGCGCAGCTGACCAGCCGAAGCAGCTGACCAGCCGAAGGTTCGCTGACCGGTCCGGGCTTCGCTGACCGGTCCGGGCTTCGCTGACAGGTCCAGGCTTCGCTGGCCAGCCCCGTCATTCGCTTGGGCCGGAGCGCCCCGGCCCGACGCACGCGGCGCCCAGATTGTGATCACTCTTCGATCTCGAGTGCCGCCTTGGGACATGACCGGACGGCATGCCGTACTCGATCGGCCAGCTCTGATGGAACGTCGGATACCAGGATGTGCAGGTTGTCCTCGTCGTCGACCTCGAAGACCTCAGGAACGAGGCCGGCGCAGACCGCATTGGCCTCACACACTTCATCGTCGACCTTGACTCTCATCACCCGGGCTCCTTGTCAGGTCGCTCCCGCGGATGTGGGCGGCGGTTCCGCGCCAGTGGCGGCCGCGGGCGGGTCGGTCGCAGACGCCGCGCCGGTGGCAGATGCTGGCGGGCCCGCCAGTTTCCTGTGGTCCCAGGAAACGACGCGGACCGGGTCGACCACATACGCGACTCTCTTGCGCGCCGTGCGTTCGACGTATCCGGCGACCGCGTCGCCTGGTACTCCCATTGTCCGCGTGAGGACCCGGGTGCCAATCCCGACGACGGCCGGATAGTCCTCGATCAACTTGGCGTTGCCGTAGATGACCACGCCGCGCAGTTCGCCATAATCCGCACCGGTCTCGACGAGACACGTGATCCGGTGATCGCATTCGAGGTTGCGGGCCTTTTGTGACCGCCGGTAGCTGAAGAACGCGATTTTGCCATCGACCAGGCCATAGAACAGCGTCACCAGGTGGGGCGTACCGTCCGGATTAACCGTGGCGATCTGGACTTTCTTACTGGCGGCAAGCAGGTCATTGACCTCGCTGGCGGTCATCTCAACCCGCGACCGTTCACCCATCCGGAAAGTAGAACACGTTCCAGCGTGGCCGGGCAAGGCACCGGCGCGGTCATCGTGACCAGCTGTCACGGTTGTCCCGAACGGCTGCGTGGGTTCGCCTTGGCGTTAGAGTGCGCCAGTGACCATGCCAGCGGAGCTGCAGCGGGCTGCCGAGACGGCCAAGGGCTTCATGCCGCCCCCGGAGGGACGGGCATTGTATGAGGTCGCCCGGCAATACGCCAACCTCGGCCCGGTCGTCGAGATCGGGACGTACTGCGGGAAGTCGACGATCTACCTAGCGGCGGCGGTGCGTGGCACCGGGCAGCGGGTTGTCACCGTCGATCACCATCACGGTTCCGAGGAGAACCAGCGTGGCTGGGAGTACCACGACCCGTCGCTCGTCGACCCGCGGAACGGGCGGCTGGATACGCTACCTGCCTTCCGTGCGACCTTGTCCGAGGCTGGCGTCGAGGAGCAGGTCATCGCCGTCGTGGGCCGGTCCGCTGACGTGGCCGCGCTGTGGCGCACCCCCATCGGCATGCTGTTCATCGACGGCGGGCACACCGACGAGGCCGCCCAGGCGGACTATCAGGGCTGGGCCCCGTGGGTGACGATGGGCGGCGCCCTTGCCATCCACGATGTGTTCCCCGACCCCGCTGACGGCGGCCAACCGCCGTATCGCGTCTATCTGCGCGCACTCGCGTCCGGCGCGTTCACCGAGGCACGCAGGGAAGGCTCACTGCGGGTGCTGCGGCGGACCGGTGACGGCATCGGCTGACGGCTGAGCCGGACGCCGGTCCGAGTGCTGGCCGCGGTAGCTTGCCGCCTCGGCGCAGCCGCAGCCTGCTGCCCATTCCGCTGCCGCGGGCACGCCGCGCATGTGTGCGCCTGCCGCCAGATGAAACAGGTGCGCGCCGCCGCTCGCCCTGGACAGCGCGTCACCGGCGAGGATCACGGCGGCGGCCGTCCAACTGCTCCGCTCAGCGGGAAAGTACTGCTGGTTCGCGAACTGCCAGCCGGTCCAGTAGGCGCCGCTTTCATCCCGCAGATGTTGCACCGCCGCGTAGATGCTGACCGCCTCGTCGATGTCACCGATCGCGTCGAGCGCGAGCACAAGCTCGCAGGTTTCCGCGCCGGTGATCCACGGTTCGTCGCTGACGCAGCGGATGCCCAGGTCGGGCACCACGAACTCGGCCCATCGGCTGGCGATCATCCGCCTCGCGGCGTCACCTCGCACCGCGCCGCCGAGGACGGGGTAGTACCAGTCCATCGAAAACCGGCTCTTGTCCGCGAAAGCCTCTGGATGTGCCGCGATCACGTGACCGAGTTGGTCGGCGGCGAGTTCCCAGTCCGGCTGCGGCTCTCCCATGAACTCGGCGAGCGCCACCGCGAAACGCAGGCTCTGATAGGTGCTCGAGCATCCGGTGAGCAGGGCGTAGCTGGCCGGCGAGCCGTCGGCCGCGCGCTCCCACAGGATCTCGCCGCGTTCCGTTTGCAAGCGCAGCACGAAGGCGATGGCCCTGCGCACCGTCGGCCACATCCGGACCGCGAAGGCCTCGTCACCGGTGACCTGGAGCTCATGCCACACCCCTACGGCCGCGTAGGCCACCTGGTTGCTCTCGACGGCGGCGTCCGTCACCCTGCCGCGCACCGTCTTCTTGGGCCAAGCCCCGTCCGCCCGCTGCGACCGCCGCAGCCATTCGTAGGCCCGCCTGGCCGGCCCGGTAAGCCCGCAGACAGTGAGCGCCATTGCGCACTCGACGTGATCCCAGGCGTCGGTGTGGCCGTCGGGCCACGGGATCGCGCCCGACGCTTCCTGCATGGCGGCGATACTGCGGCCCGTGGCGAGGATCTCGTCCGCGCTCAGGATCCCGCTGACCGCCGGCAGCTCATGCCGCCGCATGGGCATGCTCCAGCAGGTCCTCCACCTGCGCCGCCCCGCTGCGCGCGGGTTTTCGCAGATACACGACCAGGCTCTTACCCAGCACCGGGTTCAGCGCCCGCTCGGTGACCCGGGTCAGGGCGGGGCGCTTCATGATGTCCCAAACCAGCAGCCGGTGGTAGGCCCTGGCCAGCGGGTGGGCATCGTTGTCGACGCCGACAGCGCATTTCAGCCACCAGTACGGCGAGTGCAGGCTGTGGGCGTGGTGGTGCGTGCCTACGGCAAGCCCGGCCCGCTTCAACTTGGCCTCGAGCTCGACCCTGGTGTAGATCCGCACGTGCCCGCCCGGTGTGTCGTGATAGTTCTCCGACAGCGCCCAGCAGATCCGTTCTGGCAGCCAGCTCGGTACGGTCACCGCGGCCTGCCCGCCCGGCCGCAGCACGCGGGCCAGCTCGTTCATGGCCCGCTGATCGTCGAGGATGTGTTCGAGCACCTCCGCGGCGATTACCCGGTCGAATGAACCGTCGGCGAACGGCATCGCGGTGGCATCGCCGGCGGCGGTGCGGGCGTCGGCGCCCGCCGGGGCTTCGCCGGCCGTGCGCATCGCGGCGAACATGGTGGCGACCTCATCAAGCTCGTCGGCGTTCATGTCGAGCGCGACGACGTCGGCGCCTCGCCTGTACACCTCGAAGGCGTGCCGGCCCGCCCCGCAACCGAGGTCGAGGACACGGTCGCCTGGACCGACGGGCAGCCGGCGGAAATCAACGGTCAGCAGGGCTAGGCTCCCTTCATCGCGGCGGGGTGCGGGCCGCCCGCCGCTGCATGCCGCGCGACGGCCGCCGCGTACCGGCCCTGCGTGGCCTTGGCCACCGCGGGCCAGGCAAAACGTTCTTGTACCCGGCGCCATGCCGCCTCGCCGAGCTTGCCGCGCCACTGCGGTGAATCGTGCAGCCCGCGAAGCGCCGCCGCAAGCGCTTCGGCGTCACCTGGCGGCACTTGCACGGCAGCCTCGCCCACCACCTCGGGCAGCGCCCCCGTGCGGCTCACGACGAGCGCTGTGCCGGAGGCCATGTGCTCGACGGCCGGCAGCGAGAAGCCCTCATACAGGGAGGGAACAACCGCGATCTCAGCACTGGCGAGCAGTTCGGCCAGCTGATCGTCGCTGATCCCATGCACGAAGCGCACCCTGTCCCCGAGGGCAAGCTCGCCGACCAGTCGCTCCGTCGGGCCGCCGTGCGTGGGCTTGCTGACCACGGTCAGCCGCACATCACGTTCGGTAGCTAGCTTGGCAACCGCGTGCAGCAGCACAGCCACCCCCTTCATGGGGGAGTCAGCGCTGGCCACGGCGACGATCTGGCCGGGCGTCCGCGCGACGGCGCGTGGATGGAACAAGCGGGTGTCCACGCCGAGCGGGATCACGTGGACCCGATCGGCTGCCACCTTGAAGTCAGCGCAGATATCGCGGCGCGAGGATTCGGACACCGTGATGATGTCGCCGACCCGGCGGGCGACCCTGGACTGCATCCGCACGAAGCTGTAAAAGCGCCATTTGGCCAGCTTCGACCGCAGACGCGCTGCCCGCAACTCGATCCGCCGGTCGACACTGATCGGGTGATGGATGCTCGTCACAAGCGGCAGGCCCAGCCGACGGATGCCGAGAATCCCGTAGCCGAGAACCTGATTGTCGTGGACGATGTCGAAGCTGCCGTGGCGGCTGCGCAGCTCGCGCAGGGCCCGCAGGCTGAAGGTCAACGGCTCGGGAAAGGCGGCCGTCCACATGGACGCGACCTCGAGCACGTCGATCCAGTCCCGGTACTCGCGCAGGTGCGGTGTGCGGAACGGGTCGTCGTCGCGGTAGAGGTCAAGGCTCGGCAGCCGGTGCAGCACGGGGCCGGGTTCGAGCTCGGGATAGGGCTGGCCGGAAAGAACCTCGACGTGGTGGCCGAGCGCGGAAAGCTCACGGCTGAGGTGGCGCAGGTAGATGCCCTGGCCGCCGCAGTGCGGTTTGCTGCGGTAGGACAGCAGCGCGACGCGGAGCGGGCGGTCCATGGTGGTCACGCGTCACGCTCCTCCTGCGCCCTGGCTGGTCCCGCGCAGCCGCGCGGCGGCGGCTCCGCCGCGGCGGCGGCTGCGACGGCCGCCGCGCGGCAGAGCACGGGTACGAAACACCCCTAGCCAGCGAACCCTACCACCCAGTACCTCACGTTACGTTATGTGCCAACTGTTCCGGTCGGCGCAATTGCCGGTGGCCGGTTGTGTCACGTGTGCGTGCCTGGGCGTTCTAATAGAACACGTTGCCATTCAACAGCGTAAGCGGATGAAGAATGCCTGCTCGACCCTTGCTCGATCCCAGGTCACGCCTGCCCAACGTGTCGCCTTGGCGCGCGCCGGGAGTGGCCGCCGCCTGGCGCGGACCTGCGGCTGTTGCCTTGCTCGCACCGGGCCCTGCGTAGCACGATGGGCGGCAGGTGACCGGCGTGCCGCGCCCGGGGCGGGCGGGCGCCGGGTGTATTTTTGAGCGCACTTGGAGTACTGGCTTGCCACGGCTGGCTACTTCCGTGCACGGGGTGCTGGTGCTCCGTCGGCGGCCTGCCCTGGGGTATCGAGATCGAGGAGGTACCTGTGAGCAGACGCGCACTGGTCACAGGGATCACTGGGCAGGACGGCTCATATCTGGCTGAGTACCTTCTTTCTTCGGGCTACGAGGTCTGGGGGCTTGTCCGGGGCCAGTCGAATCCACGGGTGCCGCGGGTTCGTCAGCTTCTGCGTGACGTCCGCCTGGTCAGCGGTGACCTGCTCGACCAGGGGAGCCTGATTTCCGCGGTGGAACGGGCCCAACCCGACGAGGTCTACAACCTCGGCGCGATCTCCTATGTACCGATGTCGTGGCAGCAGGCGGAACTGACCGCGGAGGTCACCGGCATGGGCGTGCTGCGCATGCTGGAGGCGATCAGGGTGTACAGCGGGGTCTCCGCGTCGCGGCCCGCCCCGCGCGGGCAGATCCGGTTCTATCAGGCGTCGTCGTCGGAGATGTTCGGCAAGGTACGCGAGTCGCCGCAGCACGAGCGGACGCCGTTTCACCCGCGCAGCCCATACGGGGTCGCCAAGGCATATGGCCATTTCCTTACCCAGAACTACCGCGAGTCCTATGGCATGTATGCGGTTTCTGGCATCTTGTTCAACCACGAGTCACCGCGCCGTGGCGCCGAATTCGTGACCCGCAAGGTATCGCTCGGCGTGGCCAGGATAAAGCTCGGTCTGGAGCGTGAACTGCGGCTCGGAAATGTCACTGCCCGGCGCGATTGGGGATTCGCCGGGGATTATGTTCAGGCGATGCACATGATGCTCGGCCAGGACGAGCCGGAGGATTACGTGATCGGTACCGGCATGACACACTCGGTGCAGGAGCTTGTGGAGCTAGCGTTCGGCGCCGCGCAGTTGGACTGGCACGACTATGTGACCTCCGATCCCGCCTACATTAGGCCCGCCGAGGTCGACATGCTCTGCGCGGACCCCTCGAAGGCACGCGAGCGGCTCGGCTGGAAGCCAAAGATCCAGTTCGCCGAGCTTGTCGCGATGATGGTCGAATCCGACCTTGAACTGCTTACCTCCGGCGGCCAGGCCGACGCGTCGTGGGGCTCAGGCCCGTGGTGACCCCGGGCTGGAACGGCCTCAGGGTGCCTTGTCAGGACGCCGAACCCGCCCGCTCGGCCTACCGGCCAGACGCGAGATACCGGCCAGACGCGAGATAGCGGATGGGGTCGGAGCCAGGCACCGGCCGCGCAAGCCCGCGAGCTTCGAGCAGGCGCACATGGGCGGCGGCCTCGCCGGCGGCGAGCCTGCGGAGCACCGGATGCATGCCCGCCCAGGACACGTTCCACCGCATTCTCGACGCGATTTCCCAGAGCGTTACCGAACGGCTGCCGCTACCTGTCGCATCGGCCTGCCCTGCGGAGCCCTGGTCCGGGCCGGCCCAGCCGCTGCTGATTGCTGTGCCTGTTGGGCCGGTTGTTCCTGGTGAGGTCAGGGAGATACTCGGGCCCTGCACGAGTATCTCCCTGACCTCGGCGAGCCGTTCCTCGTGGTGCGCCGCGATCGTGTCGATGCGGGGGCCGAGGTCTCTGAACCGGTGCTCGTCGGCGGGCAGTGCCTCCGCCGCGCCGATCTCGGCGACGCGGGCGAGCGAGCCGAGGAAGTCGGCGAGCGGGTTAGCATCGTCCTCGAAGGCGTAGAGGCCGATGTTGGGAGTTATCTTCGGCAGGACGTGGTCGCCGGTGAAAAGCCGGTCGGCGTCTTCGAGGTGCAGGCAGATGTGACCGGGTGAGTGGCCGGGCGTCCAGATCACCCGTAGCCGGCGGCCTGGCAGGTCGGCCAGATCGCCATCGGCGAGTTCGCGATCGGGGATTGCGGGCGGGTCGATGTGTGGGTCCCACGCCTTCGCCTGACTGATCTCCGCATCGCTGGCGCCCGCCCGCCGCAGCGCGGCAAGTGCCCACTGCCTGCCGCTTCCGTCTAGCACCTGCCGGAACCGATGGATTTCGGCGACGTCGGCGGCGTGCATCGCGATCCAGGCGCCTGACGCCTCGCGGACCCGTCCCGCGAGCCCGGCGTGGTCGCGATGATGGTGGGTGACGACCACACCGTAGACGTCGGATACGTCGAGCCCGCAAGCGGCCAGACCGCCGGAAAGCGCCTCCCAGGACTGTGCGTGCTGCCAGCCAGCATCGACCAGGACGGGCCCGCGCGGGCTTTCCAGCGCATACACGAGCGTGTAACCGAGCGGATTTCCTGGAATCGGCACCGGGACGCTCCACACGCCGCCGCCAAGATCCTCTGGTTCGGGTTGGGCTCGCACGCTGCGCCGCGGTCGCTAGGCCAGCGGGCTAGTCATGGTGCGGGAGTTCCTTGGGCTCGCCGACAGGGCACCGGGGACACAGATGAGGCTTTTGCCAGTGGATGCCCGTTCCTGGCCGGGGTATACGGCCGTGACCTCAGGGACACGCCCTGCGTGCGGCTGTCAACCGACCGTGGCATCTGGCGGTCCTATTCAGTAGTGCCGGTCCTTGTCCCGTCAGTGCGCCCGGTCGTCCGGTCGGTAAGGCCGGCTCCGCACTGCCGGATCCTCCGCGCACAGTTCTGCCCGCTGCGCACATGCGCGGCGCAGCGCCCGCAAGGCTGGGCCGGCCCGGATCGTGGCGCTCGGGCCCCGGGTCGGCCCGACGCGCGGTGGCGCCGTTTCGGGGGAGGAGCGGCGCCACCGCGCTGCCAGTTGGCGGCCAGCCGCAGGCTCAGAAGTCATACAGCAAGCCGCAGGCTCAGAAGTCGTACAGCAACCTGTCAGCAGTGAGCTCGAGCAATTGCTGCACCTGGTCCACGGTCCGCCGTCCCTTGAGGATCTCGAGCAATTCGGCGATCCAGACCTTGGCGAGCGAATTGCACAGCGACGACTCGACCGCCCGCCTGGCCGGTGGAATCTCGCCCTGACTCGACACGCGGAGCAGCAAATCGGAGATGCGGTCGCCGAAGTCGATCTGCACGCTCGACATAATGACCGAACGAACCAGGGCGTCGGCTAGCTCGGGCTCGCGCATCAGCCCGCGGGTCGCCCGCACCAGGACGTCGACGGCCCGGCGGGCGGGTGTGGCGGCGCGCGGCGGGCGCCGTCGGATGCTTGCTTCCAGCAGCTCGATCTCTTCGGCGACGACCGCCACGACCAGGTCCATCTTGGAAGGGAAGTAGCGGTACAGGGTGCCGAGCGCAACGCCCGCGCGTTCCGCCACCGTGCGCATCCGCATGGCCTCGACGCCGCCGCGGGAAGCCAGCGCCGCTGCGGCCTGCACGATCCGCTTACGACGCTGATGCTGGCTGCGGGAGCGCGTTCCCGTGGCAGACGCCGTGGATGCCGCAGTCAGCGCAGTGCCTGCGGGCCCCGTTGGCCCTGCGGGCCCCGTCAGCTCGGCGGGCGCCGTCAGCTCTGCGGGCCCCGTTGGCCCTGCGGGCCCCGTTAGCCCAGCGGTCCTCGTTAGCTCTGCGGGCCTCGTTAGCTCTGCGGGCCCCGTCAGCTGTGCGGGCCCCGTCAGCTCTGCGGGCCCCGTCAGCTCTGCTGGCCCCGTTAGCCCAGCGGTCCTCGTTAGCTCTGCGGGCCCCGTTAGCTCTGCAGACCCTGCTGGCAATGTCGGTTCTGCGGTCAAGGCCCCTTTCCCCTCTGCTCACGTTGGCTGTGCTCACGTTGGCTGTGCTCACGTCTGCCCACGGTTGCTCACGTGAGAACACGTTATCGTATTGCCGCGCAGTTACGTCTTAACTGTCTTAACAGCGTCGCTCCCTGGCCCACGGTACGTAACCATGCAGGCTAGCGTCATCGATCACGAGGATGGACCAGCTAGCGATCGCGGTCTAGAATCCGTTCTAGTTTGATGGATCTTCGCCAGCGCGCCGACGATAGCCGCACCCGACATCGTGGCGATGCCGGGAGTGAGCGTGGATTTCGAACTTGACGACAGCCATGCCAATCTCCGTAATTTCGGGGCCGGCCTGCTGGTCCGGTGGCAGAGTCCAGCGCTGCGGGCGGCAAGCTTGCTGCCTGGCGGTGGCGTAACGAGCGGTGACGCGCCTTATGGCCTCGGAAGTCCGGTATGACGTCGCGACATGGAAGGCGATGGCGCAAGCCCGGGCTGCTCGAGGCATGCCTGCCAGCGGACCCGGGCGGAGCCGGCCTCGCGCGATCGGCCTGGCGGTGCGGCTGCGCGCGGTCGGAACGCATCGTTGACGTAACCTATCCGCTGCACCGCTACTTCGCATGGGGCGCGCAGTACGCGCAAATCCTCGGCGGCGAGCAGGCAAGGCTCGACATCCTCGGTGACAGGCTTGCCGATCGTGCCACGCCGCCACCGGCCCCTGCTCGTTACGAAGGGCACGTATGTTCATCGACCTCACCGAGCAGCAACGCAAACTCCGCGACGAGCTGCGGGGTGCCGACAAGCGGCCTGCTCCTCAGCGGGCAGGCTCCCGATGACTGAATACCGCGCCTCTTTCGACGCCGCCATCAGATTCAGCAACGGTGGTGACCTGATCGCTCACGGATTCCGGGTGGACGTTCCGTCAGCCGACATCGACGAGGCGGGCATTGCCGCGCTGTTTGTAGCCTCGCTCGGACTGAGCCTGACCGACTCGGTCAGGCTCAGCAACGTCGAGGTATTCGCCGAAGCGCACAAGGGGACGCGGGGAGGGCGATCAGATCACACCATAACGGCGGCAGGTGGGCCGCTTGTCGAACTCAGCCATGTGATCCGGGCCGGCATGATCACCTACCCGGGACTTCCCGGACCGCAGATCACCCCGTATCTGACGAGGGAGACCTCACGCGACCACTATGCGCCCGGCACCGAGTTCGCGATCGACCGGCTCACCCTGATCGGCAACACAGGGACCTACCTCGACGCGCCTTATCACCGCTACCGTGACGGCGCGGACCTCAGCTCGATCCCGCTGGCCCGCACGGCCGGACTGCCCGCCGTCGTCGTCAGGGTAACCGGCGCGCGGCAGCGCGCCATCGACGCCGGCGCGCTGGCGGCACTGGATGTTCGTGGCGCGGCCGTATTGCTGCACACCGGTGACGACGCACAGTTCGGCACGCCGGCGTATTGGCCGAGCAGCCACTTTCTCACCAGGGCCGGCGCCGCCTGGCTAGCCAGCCACGACGCGGCGCTCATCGGCATCGATGCGCTCAACATCGACGACACCGCGGACGGCGAAAGACCCGCACATACAGTGCTGCTCGCCGCGGGCATTCCCGTGGTCGAGCACCTGACCGGCCTCGGGCAACTGCCACCGACGGGTGCCTCGTTTACCGCGGCGCCGCTGCGCGTCGAAGGACTCGGCACGGTCCCCGTGCGCGCCTTCGCACAACTACCCGGGTAGCCGCCCCAGCAGGTCGCCAGGGCCGGGCGCCGCCTGGACCGGCCGCCGGGTCGCGACTGACGGCCTCCGCTTCCTGGTCCAGGCACATGAACCACTGGTACCAGAACGCCTTTGGTTGCTCGAGGCCCGGAAGGGTGAAGCGCAGAGCCTAGGGAACGCAGAGCCCAGGGAACGCAGAGCCCAGGGAACGCAGAGCCCGGGGAACGCAGAGCCCGGGGAACGCAGAGCCTATGGAACGGAGCTCGCCATGGAACGGAGCTGCTAGGGAACCAAAGCAGCCCTAGGGAACGGGGCCCTCGGCCGGGAAGGCGGGCCTGCCGTCGGCAGGCGGCGGGTGCCCGCGCTCGCTACCCTCCGCCGGAGGTGACGGACGGGAGCGTCGGGCCAATATGAAGCCGCCGAGCGCGGCCACGAGGCAGGACGCGCCGCCGACCGCGAGTCCGGCCCGCGGGTCGGATACGGCGATGATCCAGCCGATCAACGGGCCGCCGATTGGCGTCGTTCCCTGGAAGGCGACCTGCCAAAGCGCGATCGCCCGGCCCCGCATGCTCGGCTCTGCGGCCAGCTGGATCGTGGAGTTCCCGATGGCGATGAAGGACACGCTGGCCCAGCCGACGAACAGGAGGGCGGCGTAGGCGACGCCAAGCACTGGGGAGAGTGCGCAGACGAGGATCGCGGCGCCGAATCCAACCGAGGCAAGGATCATCGGGCGGAGCCCGGTGCGGCCTCGCGCGGCGGTGAACAGCCCCCCGGCAACCGCGCCGACTCCCATGGACGCGGTCATGAAACCATAGGCCTCCGCGCCGCCGTGGAATGTCTGCCTGGCGAGCACGGGCAGCGAGACAGGGAACTCATAGGCAAGCAGTCCGACGAGGCTCATCATCGCAAGCGGAATGGCGATGGGGGGAGTCTGCGCCGCGTAACGCAGTCCCTCGCGCAGCTGGCCCCGTGCCCGTACCGCCGGAGGGCTTGGCTGCAGGGCGGCGCGGTTCATCACGAGCAGGGAGGTCACGACGGCGGCGAAGCTCGCCGCGTTGACAAGGAAGCAGGCTCCGACGCCGACCGTGGCGATCAGGACGCCCCCGATCGCGGGCCCGACCGCCCGCGCGGCGTTCACTGTCACGGAGTTCAGCGTGATCGCGTTGCGGAGCTCGTCCTTTCCCACCATCTCACGGACGAAAGCCTGCCTCGCCGAATTCTCGAAGGCGTTGTTCAGGCCGAGGACCACGGCGAGCAGGCAGACCTGCCAGAACTGGACCGAGCCGAGAACAGTCAGCAGCCCGAGCGCCAGGGCCTGCAAGCCCATGGCCGCTTGCAGCACGATCATCAGCCGTCGCTTGTCCGTCCGGTCGGCCACCACGCCGCCATAGGGCGCGAAAAGCAGCACGGGCAGTGTCTGGAGGGCCACGACGAAGCCGAGGTCCGTGCTGGAGTGAGTGAGAGTGAGCACGAGCCACGACTGCGCCGTCATCTGCATCCAGGTCCCGGCGAGCGAAATCGACTGACCCGTGAAATACAGGCGGTAGTTCGGGATCTTGAGCGAGGAGAACGTCTGGCGCCACAAGCTGCCCCGGGGGCGCCTCACGGCCGCCGATCCTTGAGGTCCCTGGCAAGCTGTTCGAGTATCGGCAGGGCGCTTTCCAGAGCGCGCCGCTCGTCTTCTCCGAGCTGCCCGATGAGCTGGCTGAGGGCGTCCGTCCGCTCCGCGCGGATCCGCTCGTGCAGCCGCCTTCCCGCCGGGGTGGCCTCGACAAGCGCCGCGCGCCGGTCGCGGGGGTCACGGTGCCGGGCGAGCAGCCCGGCGTCCTCGAGCCGCCAAGCCACCCGCGACAGCATGGTCGGGTTCATCCCCTCCTCGCGGGCCAGCCACGACAGCCCGATCGGCCCATGTCTGGCTGTCGTGGCAAGCACCGTGGTCTCGGCTGAGGTGAGCTCTGCGCCCGCCCGGGTACGCCGGATCCGCCGCGCGAGCCGGCCCACGGCCGTCCGCAGCTGGGCCGCTGTCTCGGCCTCTGCACGGAGCACGACGTGATCCTTTCACCCGGATAATTGCTTGCTGTATAGCAACTATTTTACCGCACCGGCACGGACCACTCGCAGCGAGCCTGCAGGCCCGGGATGCATTTCATTATTGGCTGATGCCGTTGGTCGTTTTTGAAGGCCGTGAGCCGAAAGTGAGTCCCGCGGGGGATAGTGCTCACCGCCACCCTCGTCGCATACGTGCGGTTCGAGGCCGAGGCGTCAGCCAGCTGGTACGAGGCAGTACTTCGGGCCGACTTCGGGGCAAATCTCGTGCGGGGCGCCACCGTGCCGGCGGCTCCGCGGCACGGTGGCAGCGACCCCGTGAGCGAGGTCGGCGAGCGCTCGACCGTCTGTCACCTGTTCGTCGCTCACGGAGCGATCGTCTCCGCGGAGGCACTCATGGGCAATGGCGCCACCGTGCTCGACGGTGGGACCATTGGCCGCCGCGCGGTGGCAGCGCTGTGCGGCCGGCCGCACAGCGCTGCCGGATATGACGATGCCACCGGGTATGACGATCCCGGATGGCATGCTTGCCGTGGGGTCCCCGTTCGGCTCGCTGGTGATGTCACCGCAGTGGCGAAGCAGTGGGTCGAGACCAACCGCCGGACGTACCGTGCGCGACGGCACGACGGCACGACGCCGGTGTCCGCGCAATGCCGGGAGCCGGTGACGTCAGTTGGCGGTCGGGCAGCTATCGCGCCACGGCGCCCGGGTCACATTGCGGCGCGGCCACCGGATCGACCGGACCCGATCGAACAGAGGAGAACAGATGGACGAGGCGCGGGCGAGGGCGCGGGTCGGTGCCGAGCGAGCCGAGGTGCAAAGACTGCTCGCGGACGCCGAGGCGGCCGGGCAGCAGGACCGGGCAGCGGAAAGCGAGACGGGAGACATCGCCGACCGCGCGCAGCCACTTGCCGCAGAGGGCATGGACGACGCCGTTGCCGCCAGCCTGCGTGAGCGACTGGCCGCGCTCGACCGCGCTCAGCAGCGGCTGGACGACGGCACGTTCGGGCGGTCGGTCCGCAGCGGGCTGCCGATCCCCGACGAGCGTTTGGAGGCCGATCCCGCGGCGGAGCTGACCATAGACGAGGCCCGGGCCCGGCCGTGAGGTCCGGCTACCACAAGCTACGAGGACCGCCATCGCACCGCGACGCCGTTACCGGGCGCGGCTACTGGTGTCAGTCCTGCTGACCGCTGGTCTCAGCTTCTCCGGTCTGGGCTTCCCCGGTCTGGGCTTCCCCAGCGTGGGCTTCCCCAGCGTGGGCTTCCCCAGCCCGGGCTTCCCCAGCCTGGGCTTCCCCGGTCCGGGCTCCGTAGCCAGCGGCGCTCAGCATCCGGCGCAGGTCCACGACCGCCTGGATATCGATGTCCTTCTTGGCAGGGGGATCGAAGAATTCGGTCTTTGATCCGACCGTGACGGCCACCACGCCGTCGTGGTGTTCCACGACCGAGCCGACAGCTTCGAGCAACGAGATCACGGCATGCCACTCGATATTGTGGCCCACGGGATGCTGGAAGAGCTGGCGCAGCGTATTGCGGTGATGGTTGTTCAGGTGCACCGGCTCAGACGTCGATGACATCCATGCTCCTCTCTGCCCCTGCCCCCTGCCCCTGCCACGATAGCTGCAAGCCGGGCCCCCGCCAGGACCAGCGGGTTCCCCGCAGCCGCCGTGAGCCGGACGTGTGAAAGGGTCCCGGTTGACCGCCGCGGTGGCAACGGCTCACCGCCAGCTAATGGTTGTGACCTGTCGGATCTTGGAGGAGGAACCTGTGCAGAACGATCTTGAGGCCAATGAGCCTGCGAGCGCCCAGACCATCGGTGCCTGGCTTGACGCGCTCGCTTCGGCCGCGCCCACCCCTGGCGGAGGTGGCGCGGCCGCGTTGAGTGTAAGCGTCGGCGCCGCCCTTGTGGAGATGGTCTGTAATCTGACGATTGGCAAACCGGCGTTCGGCGAGCATGAGCAGCATGCCAGGGCGGTACGCGACGCGGCGCGCGAGCTTCGCGTCGGCGCCCTCGGGCTGCTTGACGCCGATGCCGCGGCGTTCGGCGAATTGATGGCCACCTACCGGCTGCCCAAGGACAGCGATGAGCAGCGGGAATACCGCCTCGCCGCGATCAGGACGGCCACCGTGCGCGCCGCGAGCGTGCCGCTTGAGATCGCCGCGACCGGTGCCGAGGTGGCGCGGCTGGCCGCGGAGCTTCCTGGCCGCACCAACCCCAACGTGCTGTCCGACGTCGGCGTGGCAGCCTCGTCCGCCGCCGCCGCGATCGAGTCGGCCGCCATTAACGTCGAGATCAACCTCGTGTCACTCAAAGACGACGGCGAGCGTGCGCCGCTGGCCGGCCGGCTTGCCGCATACCTCGCAACCGCCGGGCAAGCTCGACAGCTGGTGACCGACGTGCGAGGGGAGATCGGCCGATGAGCCACCTCATTGACGGCAAGGCGATCGCCGCCGCTGTTACCGAGCGGACGGCCAAGTCTGCTGCCCTGCTCCGCGAGCGGGGCATTGTCCCGACCCTCGCCGTCGTGGTGGCAACCGACGACGAGGGTGCCGCCTGGTATGTACGGTCCATCGAAAGAGCTGCCGCCAGGGCCGCTGCCGACTGCCAGGTCCACAAGCTGCGCTTGCAGGCCAGTGGTCCCGAGATCGCTGCCAAGCTCGAGGAGTTGTCGGGCGACGCTGACGTGCATGGCATCGTCTGCCAGACCCCGCTGCCTGAGGGCGTCGCGTTGGCGGATGTCGGCGCAAACATCAACGTCGACAAGGACGTCGACGGAGCAAACCCGGGCTCCCTCGGCAGGCTTGCGGCAGGCCTGCCGGGCGCCTTCGCGCCAGCCACCGCCGCCGCCGTGATGGAAATCCTCGGACAGGAGCACGTGCCGCTCCGCGGCCAGCGAGCCGTCGTGATCGGCCGTTCCAACGTCGTCGGCAAACCGGTCGCGCTGCTGCTGCTGGCCGAGCACGCAACCGTGACCATCTGCCATTCCCGTACGCGCGACCTGCCAGCCGTGGCCAGGGAAGCCGATGTGCTCGTGGCCGCGATAGGCAGGCCAAAAATGATCACTGCGGATTACCTGGCGCCCGGTGCCGTCGTGATCGACGTCGGCATCAACCCCACTGACGATGGCGGCATGGTCGGCGACGTCGACACCGAGGCGGCGGCGGGCATCGCCGCCGCGATCACCCCGGTCCCCGGTGGTGTCGGTCCGGTTACGACCGCCGTGCTGATGGATCACACGGTCCACGCGGCGCGGTGCCTCGTTGCCCCGCCCTCGCCGTGATCGACACCGGCGCGGTGGCCGGCTCCTGGACCGTATATCCGGGCGGAGCTGGCGTCATGCGCGGCGGCAGCCGCACACACGCGGACTGGCGGCACTGGCGTGTGGTGGCACTGGCGGCACTGGCGGCATAACGTGTCGATCACGATTGTATTGCTGGTCGGCAGCGCCCGGCCAGCGTACATTGCGATGATGGCACGCGCTGCTAGGCGTCTGGTGTCCCGCCGCTATGCCGTGGCGTGGCTCTACCTCGGCCTCTACAGCCTCCTGGCGGTGATCTACGCGTTCCTGACGAGCCGTGACCAGGAAGATCTCGCCGCCTGGTCCAGTACGAACCTGATGAACCTGCACCACAACGCGGCCGGATCGCTGGTGGCGTCGGCCTTCATTCCTGGCGACCCGGCGATCGCCTGGGTGGCGCTCGGTGCTGCCGGCCTGTTCACGGTCAACGGGCTGCTCGGGAACGTGCGTACCGTATTGCTCCTGGTGACCGGGCAGGTGGCAGGGACGCTGGTGAGCGAGGGGATCGTCGGCTACAAGGTCGACCACGCGATGCTGCCGGCCTCGGCGCGCACCATCGTCGACGTCGGCCCGTCCTACGTCATCGTCTGCGCTCTTGTGGCCGCGATCCTGTACGGCTCGCGCCTGCAGCGTATGGCGGCCGCAGTGGGCTTTGCCGCGCTCGCTCTGCATATCTTCCGCGGCGTGACTCACTTGGACGTGACGGCGGTCGGCCACCTCACCGCCGTCACGACCGGCGCACTGCTCGGCGCCCTGTTGCTGCGCAGCGCCCGCCGCGCGGGACGCGCCAGGGCCGACCGCTCCGAGCGCGCCAGGGCCGACCGGGTGGACCGCGCCAGCGCCGACCGCTCGGAGCGCGCCAGCGCCGACCGGGTGGACTGCGCCAGCGCCGACCGCTCGGACCGCGCCAGGGTCGACAGCTCGGAGCGCGCCAGCGCCGACCGCTCGGACCGCGCCAGCGCCGGGACTTCCGGCTACGACGCCACGGTTCCCACCACCTACCCGATCCCGAATGCCACCGCCACGGCGGTAGCGTCAAGCGCCAATTGGGCAGCGGACCGCACCAGACCGGCCGGTTGGTAGGCCGTGAGACTACCCCGCCGCCGGTGAACGCCGCGATCGCCGCGGCGCCGAGCGATACGCCTCGTACTGCGCCGATCAGGTAGGGAACCGGTGGGATCAGGGCTTCGACGGCGAACGCGGTGACCGCGGCCGTCGCCGCGGCCGGTGGTGACGGCAGGTCATGCGGGCTGGCGCCCAGTTCTTACCGAACGTGCCCGGCGAGCGCGTGCTACAAATGTGCGCAGATCAGTGCCATGACCCGGGCCGCGAGATCCGCGTCGACGCTGGGCGCGCGGAACGTCGCCGGTCAGCCTGTCGGCTGACGCGATTTACGCTACGCGATTACGCTGCGTGGCGCGAACACGATGCCACGCGCAACGCCGCCGGGCGTCGCTTCCCGACTTTGCCGGCCTGAGACAGGGTAAAGTCGTCCAATCATGGCCTGCCCGTCAGGCACCGGAACGCACCTTGCGCATCCGGGGGGGACTACCGGATACCGGAGGAACGCACGGGAAGCACTAGCCCGATAGCTTTACCCCTAGTGCGGGGGCCGGAGGACGGAAGAGGCCAGTTCGTGATCAGGTTCGATCATGTGACGAAGCGGTACCCAGGTTCGGCCGTGCCTGCGGTGAACGCGCTGGACCTTGAGGTCCCCGACGGTCAGACGATGGTCCTTGTGGGGCCGAGCGGGTGCGGCAAGACGACTTCGCTCCGCATGATCAACCGCATGATCGACCTCACCGAAGGCAAAATCTTCGTCAACGACCAGGACATCCAGCAGGCCGATCCGGCGAAGCTGCGGCGTGGCATCGGCTACGTCATCCAGCACGCGGGGCTTTTCCCGCACCGCACCATCGAGGACAACATCGGGACCGTGCCTGTGCTCATCGGCTGGGGCAAACAGAAGGCCCGCCGCCGCGCAGGCGAACTGATGGAACTCGTCGGCCTCGACGCCAACATGGCGCGCAGGTACCCGCACCAGTTGTCGGGCGGCCAGCAGCAGCGCGTGGGCGTGGCTCGCGCGCTTGCCGCCGATCCGCCAGTGCTGCTCATGGATGAGCCGTTCAGCGCGGTCGACCCGATCGTGCGGGCCATCCTGCAGGACGAACTCCTGCGGATTCAGGCAGAACTGCGCAAGACCGTCGTGTTCGTCACCCACGACGTGGAGGAAGCGATCAAGGTCGGCGACAGGGTGGCGGTGTTCCGGCCGGGCGGCACGCTCGCCCAGGTCGATCCTCCCGCCCGCCTGCTCGCCGAGCCCGTGGACGACTACGTCGCGGACTTCCTCGGCTTCGACCGGGGCATCCGTCGGCTGTCGTTCTTCCCAGCGAGCACGCTGGAACTGGACACCGATCCGCTGGCACCGGACCGGATCACGGTGGCCGACGCCCGCGCCAGGGCGAAGGAGTCCGGCCAGTCCTGGTTCCTTGTAATAGATACAGAACGGCTGCCGCGGGGTTGGCTACCTGTCGCGAAGCTCGATGACCTTCCGGCGAGCTCCACGCTGGCGGAGGCGCCGGTCGAGGGAGGTGGGCACTCCTTCCATTCGAGCACGGACTCACTTCGCGCGGCTCTCGACGCGACCATCCTCTCCCCGAGCGGGCAGGCCGCGGGCGTCGACGACGACGGGCGCGTGGTAGGTGTGACGTCCTACGACGAGCTACTCGCTGCCATCCACGTCCTCACATCCGGCGACGGTGATACCGCTGGCGGCGAAAGCCGATCGGCCTGATGGACTGGGGCTGGATCTCGGCCAACAGGGGCGAACTCATTTCGCTCGCGGGAAACAACCTGTACCTAGCACTCATCCCGGTCGTGCTCGGCCTGGTCATATCGATTCCGCTTGGCGTCCTGTCGGTGCGGTGGGGCTGGGTCTACCCGCCCGTGCTCAGCGCTACCAGCGTCATCTACGCCATCCCATCGCTAGCGCTTTTCATCTTCCTGATCCCGTTCACCGGAATCGTCACTTCGACCCGCGACCTTACTTTGATCATCCCGCTCACCCTGTACACCTTGGCCACCTTGGTCCCGAACGTCGTCGACGGGCTTCGCTCGGTGCCAGAACCCGTCCGTCAGTCGGCGACGGCGATGGGCTTCGGCGCCATGCGGCGGCTGGCCAGGGTCGAACTGCCCATCGCCGTCCCCGTTGTGATGGCCGGGCTGCGAGTGGCGACCGTCGCCAGCATCAGTCTGGTCAGCGTCGGCGAACTGATCGGCAACGGCGGCCTCGGGTTTCTGTTCACCGACGGGGAGCAGCGGGATTTTCCCACCGAGATCTACGCGGGGATCGGGCTGATCGTCATCCTCGCGCTCGCCGCTGACGCGCTGCTCGTCCTGCTCGGCTGGCTGCTGACGCCGTGGCGCCGGTCCGATCCAGGGGCGTCGCACTCGACCCGCGAAGAGGCGGCAGCATGAACGCGATCCAGTCGGCGTGGGCCTGGCTGACCCAGGCACAGCAGTGGAGTGGTGCGGACGGTATCCCGGCCCGGCTCATCCAGCACCTCGAGTACACCTGCATCGCCCTCGCCGTGGCGGCCCTGATCGCGCTGCCCCTCGGTCTGCTGATCGGGCATACGGGCCGTGGCGGGTTCATAATCGTCACCCTGGCAAACCTGGGCCGTGCGCTGCCGACGCTCGGCCTGGTAGTGCTGGCCTTCCTCATCACCAACGGCTCACCGGCCGCCGTGCTCGTCGCCCTGGTAGTGCTTGCGATCCCGCCGATCCTGGTGGATACGTACGAGGGTGTCCAGGGCGCCGACCGTGATGTCAGGGACGCGGCGCGTGGGATGGGCATGACTGCCTCGCAAATCCTGTTCCGGGCGGAGATACCCATCGCGACCCCACTGATCCTGCTCGGCCTGCGCACCGCCGCGATCCAGGTCGTGGCGACCGCCACGATCGCCGCCTACATCGGCCTGGGCGGGCTCGGCCGCTACATCATCGACGGGCTGGCCCGCAGCGATTACGCCATGGTCGGCGGCGGCGCCATGGTGGTCGTCGCGCTCGCGCTATCCGTTCAGGTCATCTTCGTCGGTATCCGCCGCTTTGCCGTACCGGCTGGCATCCGCCAGCAGGCCCAAACCTCCTG
This sequence comes from Streptosporangiaceae bacterium, assembly GCA_035517695.1. Classification (GTDB taxonomy): domain Bacteria; phylum Actinomycetota; class Actinomycetes; order Streptosporangiales; family Streptosporangiaceae; genus DATFVJ01. The sequence continues at coordinate 2,675 of DATIYI010000254.1, read as the reverse complement.
ATCTTGTCCAGCTAATCTACGGAAGGAACTGTTCTATGTCCCGCATATACCGCGGCGCCGCGGTTGGGCTGGCAGCCGCCCTCGGCCTCACGCTCGCCGCGTGCGGCAGCAGCAGCAGCAAGTCCTCGTCCAATCCACTGGCCAGCAGCAGCGCCGCCAAGGGCACCGTCGTCGTTGGCTCGGCGAACTTCCCGGAGAACGAGCTTCTCGCTGAGATCTATGCGCAGGCCCTCGAGGCCAAGGGCGTGAAGGTGACCCGCAGGTTCAACATCGGTGCCCGCGAGGTCTACTACCCGCAGGTCGTCTCGGGCGCGATCACGGTCATGCCGGAGTACAACGGCGCGCTGCTGACGACGTCGGTGGATCCGACCAGTACCGCCGTGACCACCGCGCAGGTGAACGCCGCGCTGACGGCGAAGCTGCCGACCTCGGTGAAGATCCTCAACTCGTCGTCGGCGCAGGACAAGGACTCGATCACGGTCACCGCCGCGACCGCGTCCAAGGACCACCTGACGTCGATCTCCAACCTCACCCCGTACGCGACGACCATGGTGATCGGCGGCCCGCCCGAGTTCAAGACCCGCGCCGACGGCATCCCCGGGCTGAAGAAGGTCTACGGCCTGACCTTCAAGCAGTTCCAGCCACTCGACGAGGCGGGTCCGGTCACGGTCGCGTCGCTGAAGAGCGGCAAGGTGCAGGCCGCGGACCTGTTCACCACCGATCCGTCGATCCTGCTCAACCACTTCGTCGTGCTGCAGGACCCGAAGAACCTCTTCGCTGCGCAGAACGTGACACCACTGGTCTACAAGAACGGCGTAAACACCACGACGGTGAACGCGCTCAACGCGGTGTCGGCGAAGCTGACCACCGCAGACCTGCTGCAGATGAACAAGCTGATCGGGGTGAGCAAGGAGGACTACGCCACCGTCGCCAAGAACTGGCTCAGCCAGAACGGCCTCGGCTGACGCGGCGGCCCGGGCTGGCGTGACAGCCGCCGGCCCCGGCTGTTATATCCCAGTGATGGCCCGTTGGCGGGGCAATAGCCCCGCCAACGGGCCATCGATTCTGGGCGGCGGTCAGGCGGGAACCAGTGTTGTGAGGGGCTGGCCGCTGCGGCGCATGAGCTGACGGGGTGCGGCGTCGGCTGATGTGCTGGGCCATGACGCGGGAAGCCGTCCAGCGGCGGTCTTCGTTTAGCAGGCGGAGGATCAACGCGTGGGCGCGTCAGCGCCGATGCCGGGTGTCCACGGGCATGCGGCGGAGATCGCGGCTCTGGGCCAGGCTCCAGAACGGCCCGGGAGCACGTCCGCCGGGTGATCGCCAAGACTCAAGGGTTCAGCGGCGGGCTTGGAGTGCGGCGATGAGCGCCAGGCGTGCCTGTTCGACGACCGCGGCGGGGCTTTGCGCCGGGACGGCGGCTTCGGCAGCGCTGAGGTCGGCGGCGAGCGCCTTGTCGCGGAGGACGGCGGCTGTCCAGCTGGAGAAGTCGTGGCGCGGGCAGTGGTGGCGCAGCACGCCCTGGTCGCAGCGGGCGAGCTCGGCTTCCAGTTCGGCGAGGTTGGCGGCGATCGCCCCGGTGAGGGTGTCGGGTTCGGTCCGGAAGTGGAACCGGCTGGCGGGCTCGGCGCCGGACTGGTCGTACTTGTGCTCGTGGCGCAGATGGGGAGTGACCCGGAAGCCGACGGTGAACGCCACCGCGCCTCCCCTCATAATCTTCCCCGACACCCACGAGGGCGGCGGGGGTGCCCCCTGGCTGGGGCGCTGTCGCCAGGCCAGCACAGCGCGGCCGGGCGGCCCTTCGAGTAGCCGGGCGATCTCGGCGCGGGGCATATCGGCGACCGCCGCGGCCAGGTCGACGAGCAAGCTGTCGGGCTGGGGCGAGCCGAGGGCGATCACGGCGTCGAGGCCGACGAGGGCCTCGGCCGACAGCTCCTCGGGCCGCCAGGTGACGAGCAGGTAACCCTTGACCGCTGGGTTGAGCAGGCGGCGCGCGGTCGCGGCGCGCCCGACGGTCTGGTGTGCTTCGTCGACGACCACCCACTGCGGCAGGCCGGTTGCGGCCCGGTGGGCTTCGACTTCGCCGGCCAGGCCCGACTCGTAGGCGGCGTGGCCGGCCGCGTCGAGGTGGGACAGGTCGGCGACCACGCTGTCGTGGCGGTGCCGGAGGAGGTGCATCACCTCGGCAGGGTCGGCGAGGCGGCCCTCGTGGCCTCCGGTGACGAACACGCCGCGCAGCTCGCCGAGCCCGAGGTGGTCGCCTTCGGGGTCGAAGACGACCAGGGAGTAGCCGAGGCTGACCAGCTGTTCGCAGATCAGCCCGGCCAGGTACGACTTGCCCTGCCCGGCGCCGCCGCAGACGGCGACGTTGAGCTGCGAGGCGGGCAGGGTCACCGCCTCGCCCCGGTCGTCGAGGCCGAGCGTGACCTGCCAGCGGCGCGGATGGGCGTGGGCACGCCCGGTCAGCAGCGGGCCTCGGAGCAGATCGGCCAACCCTGGGCCGTCGGGCAAGGTCAGCACCATATCGGCGTGCGCCTGGAGCGCGCCGACGGAGTTGGCGACGGCCACGCCGATCTCGCAGGCATCAAGCAGGCTGTGGTCGTTCTCCGCGTCGCCGACGCCGATGGTGTTGTGGTAAGAAAGGCCCAGATCACTGAGCGCCTCCAGCAGGCCGGTGC